>CAYRBE010000083.1:0-1579 GCA_964422345.1 uncultured Dechloromonas sp. | reverse complement strand
AGGTCATTCAGCAAATGGCTGACATTTAGGCTCCCTAAACGTGAAACCAGATCATTGCGTTGATCGTTGCGGGCATTGGCCTCCATTGCCTGTAGTGACACATTGGTCCGCTCAAGTGCATCAGAAAAAACGCCGTGTAGGCCAACAGGTTGTGCCGGACGGAAGAATTTACGTTCGCCCGCCATTTGCATGACCGCCTGCTGTTCCCGGAAACAGGTTTCCAGTTGGTCCAGCATGTCATTGATATGCCAACAAACACGGCCGATTTCGTCGTTTGCAGTGATGCTGGTAATTCGTCCGGTTACACGGCCAGCAGCCACGTCTTTTACCGCAGCTTCAAGTTTATTCAGGAGCAGCAAGTCCTTTTTTGTACGGAGAACATAAAGATGACCGGCCATCACGCCTAAAACAAAAATAACGGTCAGCGGGATATCCAGCCCGTGTTGCCATGTACTCCACGCCAAGCTCACACCCAGCAATGAACACAAGGCAATGACGATGAATGAAACCCTAGATTGCAAGGATAAGTTCGTCATAGCTCAATCCCTTTTCCTTAAGAACACCAACCAGTAGCGCTAATGAAGCATCGCAGGCATCGCGTGGCCCGGCCTTGTTTTCAGCTTCGAGCATGGCGCGATACAGACCGGAACAGACATCGACACCGGAACGTTTGGGCTGACGCCGAACGGAGAGATAGCCAATAATATTTCCATTGGCATCGTAATCCGGAGTCACATTGGCAAATACCCAATAAAAGCTGCCATCCCGGGCCATATTTTTAACGTAGGCAAAAACCTCTTTACCTGCAGCGATATTATCCCAAAGGTATTTAAATACACCGCGAGGCATATCCGGATGGCGAATAATATTATGTTGAGTGCCGAGCAGTTCTTTTTCGCTATAACCAGAATATTCAATAAATACGCGATTGCCGTAAGTGATTCGTCCCTTCAGGTCAGTTTTCGAAACAATAAAATCGTCTGCCCGCATCACTTTTTCATGGCTGCTTGGCTGAATGTTATTTTTCATCTCACCCCCAAGAATTTTTTGTACTGCATTTCTATTCTGAATGGAATTTCATCAAAAACCGTAGTGCACCGTAGCACTCTTCAAACACCAGCTTTCAAAACCAGTAATGGCGGCGTTGAAAGCAGTTTCCGTAGAACAAACCAGCCGGCAGAAACAGCCAGGCAGCCGCCGCTCAATATTGCTACAAACAGGATTCGCAAATCAAATCCTATTTCTAACTGAAAGACTTGGTGCGCAATAAATTGACCAAGCAAACTCGCACCCAAGGCTGCAATCAAGCCTGCAATGCTGCCAACAATCGCCAGTTCAGCCAGCATAGCATTTTTAAGTTGAGATCGACTTGCCCCTAGCGCCCGCATCAATGCCAACTCATGACGCCGCTCATCAAAGGCAGAGAGCAATGCGGCATAAAGCACAACGCCACCTGCAAGCAAGGTAAACAAAAACACAAACTGGACTGCAGCAGCCACCTGCGAAACGATTGTCTGCAATTGGCGCATGATTTCCCCGATATCAATCAGGGTCAAATTGGGAAATTCTTCAAGCAACT
>CAYRBE010000082.1:0-9126 GCA_964422345.1 uncultured Dechloromonas sp. | reverse complement strand
AAGCCAAATCCAAGCATAGTTCCTGCAGAGCAGAAAGAAACCAGACTTGCCCCATTGCTAATTCCAGCCAGTTTGCTTTTAACAGCTGTGGGGCCTAATTGCTCCTGAGCAACAATCGTACGAACCAATGCTGCCTCCAACCTTTTCTCATCCGCAAGATTGATATCTAGTGAGCGCGCCAGATTGACAACGTTTGAGTTTGCTAAGGCTCGACTTAGTGCAGCAGACCCTCCCGGAAGTCGAGAGGCAATTTTACCTAATGACATTTCAAACTCTTTTCTTTAATTAGAAAACATCACATCAACGTGACAGTTGCGACGGCATCGCTCTTATTTTGCTCTCGCATCAATATTGCGATGATCAGCTGCGCTAACAGGTCTTCTAAACGGTTCAATTCGTCACTGCTCTGACTATTGATGCTGTTGGGTTCGCCCTTTGTATTCCAATTAATCGAAATCTCTGCACTAACAGAATCACCTAACCGCCCTGAATCTAGACCTGTAACTTTAGGGTTAACCTGTAGTCCTGCATCATTTCCAAACACTGATAAACCTTTAGTGAATTGTGAAATATCGGCCGAAAGAAGGCTCTTGCCAGCCTGGGAAATGCTAACGGTTACACTTGGTTCCGCTACGAATCCCATTTGCTTGGATGCACCATCAACCATCCCTTGCACCCCAGTAGGGTTCGTCGCAATGCTAACGCCACCTAAACTACCGACGGTACTAAACCCACTGATTCCACCAATCCCACCGATTCCACCGGTTGTCATGATTACTCTCCTAAATTGACATTGGTTTAGGGAGTCGTTGATTTAATTCGTTTGCAAATAACCTGCAAAGCATTGATTTTGTTGTGAAAAACTTGCGAAATGAATAAACCAGCAATTCCTTAGACTAATTCCATCGCTATAAATACAACTTTCGTTTCATTCAGAGAACAACAATCTGAGCAACGCGAACTGCTACAAATTTTTACCCGGGGTTAATGATTTCTTGACTTGCCGAACAATGCCAGCTCCGGCTTTTGTTATATATCATATATACAACATATTACGAAAATTTCAAGTTTTTAAAATTGTTTATTCGCTTTTTGGACAGATTGAGCATTTTTAGTCGACATATAAAGCACTCCCGCCAGCCCTACCCCAGTCAAATCTTTACACATTCTTGGGCGAATCAGCCTTTTTAGGATCAACATAACCGCGCGCACTTTTTCCCAAGTTAGGTGCGAATCTCTGGAAAAGAAGTCCGACTTGGCGTAGCGTCGCTGCCAATCCTTCCAGAAAAACGGAAGTTAGGCACAATTGCCTCTAATAGTGCACTTTTGTCACAGAATTCTCAGGAAAATAAGTGCCACCCCATAGCACTCCCTTGCGATAGAAAAATCGAACAGCCGAAGATAGATCAAAAATTCGACCAGTAGTCCTTACAACAAACAAAACGCGTAAAGTAATTAATACTTTTATTTTACGAAAACTAAGATATAGTCATATCAACAACCGGAATTGGCGTTTAGGCATTGGGCCAAAACCCCAATCGACTTGCAAGGTCGACTTCGCTGCCACCAAACAAGGAAAATTCCGCCATGGTCAATCAAGAAAAAACATCACAAGATATTTGCCTTGCACCCTGTTTCAATCAGAGCACCTTCTCGATATGGCACGGGGTCACACAAAGGACTAGGGCTCACGATGATGGCAGCAGGAAGCTACAAAAGGTAGCCACAAAAAATAGTTCAACGAGCAAATCGTAATTAATACTGCCTTTCTGATGAAGGCCCATTACCAGCGTGAGCAAGTCCATGAATCCTCATATCCAAACACTCTTTGATAACCTGAAAGAGGGATTAATGATTGTCTCCCCTGCGGGCAGGGTCAATTACGCGAATGCCGCAGCCCTCTCAGTGTTCCCCGTCACAATCGGAGAAACTCTCAAAAACGAGTGGTTTTCGATGCAAATCACAGCGATAAGCCAAGGATACGCAACACTCCCCGTAACAAGCATGATGGAGCTGTCTTGTGAAAATGCCCCTCTGGAAAAAATTGAGGTAACACTGCTGCACAGCCCGGTCGGAAATGATTTGATTGTTCTAGCAAAAAACTTAAGTGTGGAAAACGCCTATCAAAACGTAATTTCTAATTTGGCAGAAATGCTTGACTGCGAATTTCATACACCGATGCGACAATTTCTGGATTCCGTTAGCAACATGATTGCCTTGCTCGAAATTAGCGCAAAAGACAAATGGAACCTCAGGGAGTCGCTGTTTACAGTTTCAGAATTGAGCACAGCTCTGACTGCGAAATTAGAACAAATAGGGTTATTTGCATCAACATTCAAAAATTCACAAATCCGCAGCAGCGAACGGATTTTTGTCCATCAGATGATCGCTGACGTACTGGCTCAAAGCGCTAAAACTCGCCTAGAACGAAATGTGCGCGTCAGCTTCTGCGGGATTGGAGAGGAATCTCCGGTAATTTACGGTAGCAAAATATTCATTACCCACGCCCTGGCTGGATATTTACGGCACCTGCTAGAACAAGTGGACCAAGGAAGCAATATCTTGATTTCGCTAAAAGAAAAGAGCGGATTTATTCTACTTGGCATATCGAACGACGGACGGGGGAATCATTCGACCACCGGAAAGCACGTCACGCAACCATTTCTAAGCGCCCCCCTAACGAAAGGCGGAATTTCTCCCATTGAGCTTAGTTTGCCGCTCTGTGAGCGCGTTCTCGAATTACATGGTGGCAGCCTCAGTTTTTACCATGAAGGCAACCAACTACACCAAATCACATTTGAACTACCGACTGGTGCCCCAGCAGAACAAAGCCACGAACAAGACGCTGCGCAAGCGCAACGATATGCCCACGACCTCCGCACATTGCTTAAAAGGATAGCAATCACAAGGACAGGGCATCCATTAAAGGAGTAACGAAATGAAAAAGTCTGCGTTAGTTGTAGAAGATAACGCTGAAGTTCGCAAGTTAATACGAATGACTTTAGAGATTAGTGATCTTGATGTTTATGAGGCAGACTCAGGAGAAAATGGCATTCGGATGGTAATCGACTTGCATCCGGACATTGTTCTGATGGATATCATGATGCCCGGCCAGATTGACGGCCTGCAGGCTTGTCGTCGAATTAAGGATCACCCCAGTCTCAGCTCAACTCCGGTCATATTACTAACGGCTCGTGGGCAACAAAATGACATTAAAGCTGGCAAAGATGCGGGCGCCAATGAGTATTTAGTCAAACCCTTCAGTCCGTTGCAATTACTAGATTCAGTCCAGAGACTGATGTCGTGACGTTGACTGTAACAAATCATCAAAATTCTGTTGTATCCAGAGACCGGAAAATCGCGATGTCTTTGTCAAAAACCAATCGCATGAATTACTTCAATAGCCTTGAATGGAGACTTTTATGACACAAAGAATATTGATTACCGATGATCAGCCTGACATCCGAAAACTGGTGTACTTAACCCTTGATATTGGTGACTTTGAAGTATTTGAAGCCAATTCAGGAGAAAACGCGATGGAGGTCGTGCGGCGGGTAAAACCTACGGTAGTCCTGATGGATATCATGATGCCAGGTAAGGTCGATGGGCTTGAAGCCTGCCGTTTGATTAAGAGCGATCCCGAACTTGCCGGGATCGCCGTTGTAATGCTTACTGCTCGCGGGCAACAGGCAGACATCGATGAGGGTAAAGCCGCTGGCGCTGATGCTTATTTGGTTAAGCCATTCAGCCCCCTGCAATTACTCGACATAGTTAGCAATTTTGCCAGGCAGCTTAGCAGTTAGTTTTAGCGGGAGGTTTTGTGAACATGGAACCGACATTAGACAGCACCTGCCAGATTTCAAATAGTTTGCTCAAGCGTGCAATTATGGCTAGCACCAACGGGGTCATGATAGTCAAGGTTGTCAAGAAGCAACTACGTATCGTTTTTGTAAATACGGCCTATCAGAGAATAACTGGATACTCAGCCGAAGAAGTGATTGGTTCAGCCCCGGGGATGCTTCATCGCGATGACAAAGATCAAAGTGCATTAATACTTCTGCGGCAGGCAATTAGAGAGCAGGAGCCAATAACGGTAATTCTGAAAAACTGGCGCAAGGACGGAACTGTTTTCTGGAATGAGCTAACCATTTCCCCTTTGAAGGATGATACGGGCCGCCTTACGCATTTTCTTGGAATTGTAAATGATGTTACTGCACAAAAAAACGCGGAGAAGGAGCGGGCATCTTGGGCAGAACGACTTAATACGATTACTACAATGAGTACAGACGGACTCATCTCCTTTGATAGTGATGGTTATCTGTCTTACGTAAATAATACCTTTCAGAGCCTTCTTGGGTTGAGAGAGGTAGATTTGAAAGGGATTGGCATTGATGCTTTTGACGAGTTGATCGCAGCACGGTGTGACCCGGCGCAACCTCAACTTGGGGTCGCAAAAATAATAAACATCATGCCTCAGGCAAATGATGGCAGCGCCTGCTTAGAAGAAATTCATTGCTCAGAAATTCACCTTATGCTTCCAAAGGCACGGGTGCTGATTCAAAAAATCCGTAAAACCAGTCGCAATGAAACTCTCGTATACCTTACGGATATTACTTCGCAGCGGTTGCTAGAGGAGATGAAAAGCAACTTTTTGGCGACAGCGGCACATGAACTACGTACCCCAATTACAAGCATCCTAGGTTATTCAGAGTTACTAATGATGAAAAACTACGATGTCACAACAAGCCGAAGTTTCTTAGAAATTATTCTGCGGCAAGCTCGCCAGGTTTCAGTGATAGTCAACGAGATCCTCGATCTTGCTCGGATAGAGGCTCGCCAAGGCAAGGATTTTATCTTTAATACGATTGACCTTCGAAAGGTTTTAGATAGGGTTGCCGCTACATTTGTGGATTCAACTGAGCGGATTGTTGTTGAAGGGATGGGGGATGCTTTTCTAGTGAATGTTGATGAAGAAAAAATTCACCAAGTACTTTGCAACCTAATAAGCAATGCCCTGAAATTTTCGCCGGCCAAAACTCCTGTTTATATTTCCATATGCCACCAGTCCGATAAGACACCTTCTATGATTGGCGTCGCTATTGCTGATCAAGGGATCGGTATGACTGAAGAGCAGTTAGCTCGATTGGGTGAGCGTTTCTTTTGTGTTGAAACTTCGGGGGGCGTACCAGGCGTAGGCCTTGGTATCGCCTTGTGTAAGGAAGTAATTAATCTGCATAGTGGTTCACTTGAAGTGTGCAGCAAATTTGGTAAAGGAAGCTGCTTTACTGTGTGGCTGCCATCTGTTGTTGTATCTGATAGCGAGATTATTAGTAAATAGGCGCAACGGGGCGCTATCAAAACAAACCCGTGGCACAGTTTCTTGGAGATATTGAAATGAAAGCCAGCCAGAAACAAAATGAATTTGCGAACTCAGCCGATGGTGCACTGAAGGCTAATAATGACCAGTTGTTCCGTGTAATAGCAGACCTGAAAACGGTTGTTCATCAACGCGATGATGCACTAAACGAGATGATTGAGGCCCACTTCGAGGCGATGTACCTTCTCGCCCTTGGTGCTGATTTTCGAGAGGGGCGTGATGGACTCCGTCTCGTCCGTATAGGGGCCATGGCTAAATTAATCGCTCGGGCTGCTGGAATGTCAGACAAATATTGCTTAATGATTAAGCGGGCAGCTCCGCTGTTTGACATTGGAATGGTTGCCATCCCTGATGCCTTGCTTCACAAGCAGGGCGAGCTTAATGATGAGGAATGGAAACTATGGAAGAGTCACACCGAGATTGGAGCCCGTATTCTTTCGAGCAGCTTCGATAATCCACTTCTTCGCATGGCTAGTGAGATTGCGCTGACGCATCACGAAGCGTTTAAGGGTTGTGGTTACCCGGCAAAATTGGCAGGGGAAAACATTCCTTTGTCGGGTCGGATCATTGCTATAGCTGAGTACTTCGAAACGCACATCAATAATTTGGGGGTACATGTCCAATCAACATCCCCCGACATGGTACTCGGCTGGATTCAGGAACTAAGTGGCTCTCGTTTTGATCCAAAATTGGTCGAACTTTTTCAGAGAAATTTGCCTCAAATTTTAACCACGTGTAGCGAAATAAATCACAGAACCAATAGCCTACAAGGGTTGATAGCCAACAGTAAGCCTGATTTACCAACTAAGCAAAACAATTGAACGCCATCCTTAATTGCAGGCAATGTGCATTTTATTTTTGTTTTTAGAAAAAGGGCTGCGACAATATTACTCATCACAAGCAGGTAAATTGCCGAATGCTTAATGAACCACTGGAAGTCATGCGTGGATTGCATTAAATTGGTGTAATTAACGAGCCGCCGCGACCTGATTGCCAAATCAAAACACCTCCCGCTGCCTACTTATACGGTGAAAACAATAAAGCATTTGGGGAAAACCAGCACGTCAGCCAAGCAATCTCAGCCGCCTACATCAACGCCAGGATTTCAATTGTATCGAAATGAAAAATACGTCAACCAACCTCTCCGAGATGAATGAAAAACAACTTTTGTTGACCAATTCTGTTGGCGAAGAATTTTGCACGACCCGGGAGGCAGCAAAAATCCTTGGTCTATCCATGAGTAGCGTGCAAGAAATGGTAGAAAGCAACACTCTCGGTGCCTGGAAGACAAAAGGTGGGCATCGTCGGGTCAGTATTCGGTCTGTTAGAGAGCAGCTTGACAAACGGAGTGGCGACGGGGAGGGAACCAACCTATCTGCTAGCTCACTCCTTAATGTTCTGATCGCTGAAGATGATTTGGCGCTACAGAAATTATATAAACTCACGCTGGACGGCTGGAATATGCCGATGTCACTAAAAATTGTTGGTAGTGGATTCGAGGGTTTATTGAACATAGGGCAGCAATTACCAGATATAGTCATTCTTGATTTAAAAATGCCGGGTCTCGATGGGTTTGAAATGATTCGAGCTTTGCGCGCGACTCAAAATATGCAGAACATGGATATCATCGTCGTTACAGGGATGGGCTTGGATCAGATCAAGAGTCGAGGTGGGTTGCCAGACACTGTTACCGTTTACGAAAAACCAATACCATTTGCTGAAATACGAGGGTATTTTCAGGCAAAAATTACCCAACTTCATCGTAGGATACTGAATAAAAATCGCTAGTTTCAGCAGCAAACTGCTAGACGCCAGAAGTTCTATTGATTGATTAGAAAACTTGTGTGAGGTATCCAGCAATGTTCGATCATCAGCCCAGATCGTGCAGCCATCGCTGGGTCCAGCGAGTCAACAATGGCGAAATCCGGATGCTGGGTGTCGCGAAAAAGGGGCTTCAACAGCGGTCGTCCGCGCGGGTCGGTTAGGGCTGCAACGGTAGGGCTATTGAGCAGCCCTGGCTTGTTGCAGATCGCCACAGCCATTTCGCGGTTGGCAAGCCTGAGCAGACTACCCGGTGGGTAAAAACCAAGATCCCAGATCAGAGCTTCAAGCAGTGAACCGTCATAGCGGTTTAACTCATTCGCATAAAGCAATTCAAGCGCCTTATGTGCGACGATACGGTCTCGATAAGGGCGAGGCCGCAGCATCGCACTATAGGAGTCAGCCAAGGAAAGAATGCGGCTCGACAGGGATATTTCGTTACC
This sequence comes from uncultured Dechloromonas sp., assembly GCA_964422345.1. Taxonomy (GTDB): domain Bacteria; phylum Pseudomonadota; class Gammaproteobacteria; order Burkholderiales; family Rhodocyclaceae; genus Azonexus. Next base: position 1,485 of record CAYRBE010000082.1, on the reverse strand, counting down.
ACTTTTGCCTGAATAACCGCTGCCATCGAGATATTCATGGTGGTCCTGAACCGTTTCAAGCCATAGCGGATCTTCAACGCCGAATTCCCTCAGCATTCGGACGCCATCGGTTGGGTGTTGCTTTACATGCAGCCGGTCCTCGTCCTTGAGATCGTCGGCCGAGTTGATTGAGTTAGAAATTGAGAGAATTCCGATGTCGTGAGTGAGGGCGGCGGCAACTACCGAGAAGCGCTCGGCCGGATCAAGGCCCTTGGCCAGAGCAAGCCGGGAGCTCACCAAGGCCGCCATCAGGTGATGGACCAGGAGATAGCGGTTGTGGATATCAAGATGAATGCAGGCAAATGCCACATCCGGATTCGCGTCGGCTACTTCGATGAAATCATTGACTAGGAAAGTGATTCGCTTGATCCAGATGCCGGAATCCCATCCTCGCACGATATCTTGCTCGACGGCATTCAACCTATCCGCTATCTTCGCCAGGGCCGAAAATGGCGTGGCCGATTTTCGCGGCCCGGGGTTGCGATAGCCTGTTTGCCGTATTAACTCAGCTTGTGCTTTTGAGGTGATCAATCCTCCTCTCAGCAACAATAATTGGCCGTCCTTGTCGAATACGTCGTATGCAAGACGTTCCCCTGCTGAGATATTTGCTGCTGAAATTCGAATCATTTTTTTATCCAGCCAAGAGGCAATATACAAAGCTCTGCCACGGCTTGTAGTGCCGCGTTAGTGGATCAGTCACACTTCAGCTCTATTAATCAGATTTCGTAGCAAGGCTTTGTAAAGCTCAGGGGCCGGCAGTGGTTTGGTGATGAAATCAGACATTCCGGCCTCCATACAGCGCTCGCGATCTTCTGCGAATGCGTTCGCTGTCATCGCAATAATGGGAAGATTAGCGTAGCCGGGAATAACTCTGATCCGTCGAGTGGCATCAAGACCATCTAAGCGTGGCATTTGCATGTCCATCAAAATCAGTTGGTATTTTCCTCGTTGTGCACGCTCCACTGCTTCTATTCCGTCTTCCGCGACATCAACAGTCAGACCGACTTCTTCCAGCATGAAAGTTGTGACTTCCTGATTTATCGGTTCATCCTCTACTAAAAGAACACGGGTTCCGGCATAGTCACGGCGCAGTACATTTTCAGCGGGTTCCGACAAAACAACTTCAACAACGGCCTGCTGGCTTACTTTAGGCAAATTTGCAGTGAACCAGAATGTACTGCCAGTGCCAAGATTGCTCTCCGCACCGGCATCACCCCTCATCAGTCTGGCTAATTGCCTAGTAATCGCCAACCCTAAACCGGTGCCGCCATACTTTCGAGTCGTGGAATTATCCGCCTGCTCGAAGCAGAGGAATAGCCGGTCAAGAGCCTCCGCTGTGATCCCGATTCCTGTATCGGTAACTGAAAAACGCACTAGCGCATCATGATCCGTCTCTTCAAGGCACTCGACGCTGACTGTCACGCTGCCAGTTTCAGTAAATTTTAT
>CAYRBE010000081.1:0-9286 GCA_964422345.1 uncultured Dechloromonas sp. | reverse complement strand
TCAGCCCACTCTGGGATGGCTGCGGTTTCCGACGTGGTATTTGATGCCGCCGTCCGCCGCGCCGGTGTGGTCCGCGTTCAAAACGTGGGGCAGCTGTTCTACGCCGCCAAAGCTCTGGCCTCCAAATTCCGCCCCAAAGGGAATCGACTGGCAATCATCACCAACGGCGGTGGACCGGGTGCAATGGCCGCTGACCGAGCTGGCGACTTGGGCATTCCACTCGCCCAGCTATCCAATGAAACCATGGCAGTACTGAACAAGTTCCTGCCTGCATCATGGTCACACAGCAACCCGATCGACATTGCTGGCGATGCCACAGCAGAACGTTACCGCGACACCATTCTCGCCGTCGCTGCCGACCCCAATGTCGATAGCACGCTGGTCATGCTCTCGCCGCAAGCGATGACCGACCCCATGGGCGTTGCCAAAGCTATTGTCGAAATTGCTGACACATTGAACCGCTCGCTAATCTGCTGCTGGATGGGCGAGCAACAAGTCGCTGCTTCACGCAAATTGCTTGAAGATTCAGGCATCCCAGCTTTCCGCATGCCGGAAACTGCGATTGAGTTGTTCCACCATATTTCAAAGTATTACCGCAACCAGAAGCTGCTACTCCAAACGCCGGAGCCAACTCGCCAGCATGGCCGCCCGGAAACTGAAGGCGCCAAAATGTTGATTGAAGCCCTGCTGGCCGAGCGCCGCAAGGTGCTCTCGGAGATGGAATCAAAAGCCATTCTGCGTGCTTTCCGCGTACCGGTCGCCCAGACCATGGTTGCCCGCACCGCAACCGAAGCCCTGTTGCTGGCCGAACAGATTGGTTTCCCGATTGCAATGAAGGTGGATTCACCTGACTTGCCGCACAAGACTGATGCCGGTGGCGTTCGCCTCAACATCAAGAATGCACCCGCTGTTCGTAACGCTTACCACGACATCATTGAAACCGTGCAAAAGCGTCACCCGGAAGCCAAGATCAACGGTGTTTCGATTGAGCCATTCCTCTCGCGTCCGAATGGCCGTGAATTGATGATTGGTGTCTTCCGTGACCCAATTTTCGGGCCAGTCATTACCTTTGGCGCAGGTGGTTCAGACGTCGATATTTTCAGTGATCGCTCGGTTGCACTGCCACCACTGAATCGCTACCTAGCAAAAGACCTGATCGACTCTACCCGCGCCTCGAAGATTCTCGACAATTTCCGCAACATGCCACCGGTCGACCGGGAAGCTGTGAAGGAAGTCCTGCTCTGTATCTCCGAAATGGTTTGCGAGTTGCCATGGATCATCGAAGTCGACCTCAATCCGCTGATTGTGGATGAAAACGGTGCCATTGCAGCCGATGCCCGCATCGTCATTGATCACACATCGAATGCTTCCGGCGACCGCTATGCGCACATGGCGATTTACCCCTACCCCGTGCATCTGATTCAAGAATGGCAGATGAATGATGGCAAGGTTGTCACCATCCGCCCGATTCGCCCAGAAGATGCTGATCTGGAGCAGGAATTCGTCAAGAACATGTCGGACGAATCACGCTACTACCGCTTCATGGATACGCTACGCGAATTGACCCAAACCATGCTGGTTCGCTTTACGCAGATCGACTATGACCGCGAAATGGCGCTGGTTGCCGTCTTACCAAGAGAAGATGGCACGGAGATGCAGATTGGTGTGGCGCGCTATGTTGGCAACCCCGATGGTGAGTCCGTCGAATTTGCTCTGGCTGTAGGTGATGACTGGCAGAAATGCGGCGTCGGCCGCAAGCTGATGACGGCGCTGATCGAATGCGCTCGAATGAAAGGCTACCGCGCCGTAGTTGGCGATGTGCTTTCGACCAACAGCAAGATGTTCCGCCTGATGACCAGCCTCGGCTTCACGATTCACCCGCATCCGGAAGACACTGCGGTCAAGCGTGTAGTCAAGCCACTCACCTCGATGTAATCAAAACCTTGCCTGCCAGAACGATAATGTTCTGGCAGGCAAGCAACGAAAACAGTAGGCAGAATGCAAAAAACCGGTCAGCGACCGGTTTTTTTATTTGGCAAAGTAAAAAAATTACTCGCCGAAGAAATTCACGTCATACGGATAAGACTTATGCGGCACCTTGGATTGTGCGTTGCGCAGCGTGCTATCGACATCCTGCTTCTTATCCCACCACAGCGCGCGACCAACTTTCTGATCTTCCGCCCACTGCGGGTTCTTTTCCATTTGCTCGGCCATCCACTTTGTGTGATCTGACACGTAGCTGGTATTTACATCACCCATTGGTCACATTCCCCAAGCTAATCAAAACAATGGCGTCATTCTAGCACGTCAGTGAAAGACGATGGGCTTTGCAGTCTCAGAACAATAGTTATCGAGGAAGGCATCAATCGTTTCAACATCACGCTCATCTTCAGGGATTTCTTCCATCGCATTGCGGAATTCCCAGGCATAAGCCCCTTGAAGAAATACGGTGCGCAGATGATCTTTATCGAACAACTCAAAACCCAATTGGGCTGGATAAGCAAAGATCCAAAAGTGCTCACTGCTGTAGATAACGTTCATGGCACACCTCCAAGTAGTCGCTGTTACAGCTTCATTTACGACAAGCTGCACAACTACTTGAGCAATCAATGTGCCACAAACGTCCTATTACACTTCGATCACCGAAAATTCGATGGAAGGGCCATCCTGAACAACTTCCTTCACCGCGCAATGGGCAATCGACTCAAGGATTGCAGCTTTTTGTTCGGCAGTAAATGCGGCAGGAAAACGCACTTCAGTTTTAAACTTTGCCAGCGTCAACGGACCACCGGGGCCAGCCACTGGCTTGCAGCCAATCTCAATGCCGGCAGCAGGAATCCCCAGCGCCTTGCATGATTTCTTGGCATACACCGCAGCACATGCGGCCAGCGAGGCATAAAAAGCCTCCAGCGGATTCATTTGCGAACCATCCAACGCATAACTTGCCTGAAACTTACCTGCAGTTACCTGAATCAGAGGGGTGTTATCAACGATCATTGAGTACATGCTGTATATCCTTTAATAGGCCGATGAAATATAATTGTTTTCTAATATTATAGACTTGTATGGCAACAGCAAGCAAGCAGGGATTTGAAAAATGGCATTCCAGCGCGTCCACCGTAGCACTCGACTCGAACCAAATTTTGATCTCTAAATTTCAGTTCCGCGCTAGCACTTGCCGCCAACTTGGCGTTATCCTCACGGGTTTACGCCAGCCCCCAATTAAATACAACGGAGACCAACGTGCCCGCCCTGCTTCCCCAACCTGACCCGAACGGCCTGCTCGAATACTCTGTGGTCTATACCGACCGCGCCCTGAATCACATGTCGCAACGCTTTCAAGGCGTGATGAAGGATATTTCCAGAATCGTCAAAAAGGTTTACAACGCCCAATCGACCATCATCGTGCCGGGTAGCGGCACCTTTGGTATGGAAGCCGTGGCGCGTCAGTTTGCCACCGGCAAAAAGTGCCTGGTCATCCGCAATGGCTGGTTTAGTTTCCGTTGGACGCAAATTTTCGATGCTGGAAACATTCCCGCCGAAAGCATTGTTCTCAAAGCCCGCCAGATTGGCAGCGGCTCTCAAGCCCCTTTTGCCCCGGCCCCGATTGAGGAAGTCGTCGCCGCAATTCGCCAACACAAGCCGGACATGGTCTTTGCGCCGCACGTCGAAACGGCTTCCGGAATGATCCTGCCGGATGATTACCTGAAAACCGTCGGCGATGCGGTACGTGAAGTCGGCGGCCTATTTGTCCTCGACTGCATTGCCTCAGGCACGATCTGGGTTGATATGGTGGCAAACAATGTGGACATCCTGATCAGCGCCCCGCAAAAAGGCTGGAGCGGCTCCCCGTGCTGTGCGTTGGTTGCACTTGGCGAACGCGCCCGTGAGCGCATTGACGCGACAACCAGCAGCAGCTTTGCCTGCGATCTGAAAAAGTGGCTACAAATCATGGAAGCCTTTGAGAATGGCGGTCACGCCTACCATGCCACCATGCCGACCGACGCGCTGGCCAGCGTGCGCGATGTCATGCTCGAAACCGAAGCCTATGGTTTCGACAAGGTCTGCGCCGAGCAACATGAACTGGGTCGTCAAGTGCGCGCCCTGCTTACATCTAAAGGCTTCCCCAGTGTTGCTGCTGAAGGCTTTCAGGCACCGGGCGTCGTCGTCAGTTACACGACCGACCCAGACATTCATTCAGGCAAGAAATTCATCGCCGCCGGGATGCAATCCGCTGCCGGCGTTCCGTTGCAGTGCGATGAACCCGCCGACTACCGCTCATTCCGGCTCGGCCTGTTCGGACTGGAAAAGTTGCACAACCCAACCCAGACCGTCGCCCATCTAGCTGCGGCACTGGACAAAGTTTTAGCCGGCTAAAAAAGCCCGGAAACCATCCCCCTGCTTTAGTTCGGGGATGGTTTCCTAGCAGCGCGACCCTTCGGGTACACGCGAAAATCCGAAACCGCCGCTCATGCTCGGCGGCTGAATACAAATCATCATGGTCAGCGATTTTGCTGAACGCAGGATATCGGCCGGAAATGGTGCAAACGGTACAGCCTGCTCAACGACCGACTTAATATAGGCAATCTCCATCTGTTGATCGCCCGCATTGACCACCTTGAAATTACGCATTGAACCATCTGGATTCAACTGCACCCGGACCAACGCGCTCTTCATACCCTTGGTCCGTGGTTCATTTTTGACATAACCAGCACTGCGATTCAGCTTTCGGACCAAGCTATCCAGATACATCTCAAGGCTGAACGGATCGACCGGCGGACTGTTCGGCCGGCGCTCCAGCATTTCGCTGCCCTGACTATCCTCGCGCGCCTGCTCCCGGCCATATTCCCGCGCCATCGCCATTGAACGCTGGGCCAGATCAGGCTTGACCTTGTTCTTTGGCTCAAGCTCCTTGAGGAATTGATCCATTTCCTCTTTCTGCGCCACCGTCCATTTTGGCTTGGACTGACTCGCCGTCTGAGTTTTGGATTTGGGCACCGCCAGCACCGGACGCTGATTTTTAGGTTTTGCCGGGGTTTGCTGCTTGGGCTGCGACTCGACTTGCGGAGCAACTGGCTGTGCTGCTGGTGACGGCGATTGGGGACGCGGACGCAAGGCGGCCTCAAGCCGTCCCGGGGGTTGAGCATTGCTCTCCGGCGTTTGCCGCTGAACGAATAGAACCAACCCGTGCAAGACCAGAGATGCCACGATCGCCAATATCAGCGAAGGTGATCTGCGTGGGTATTCCTGAACGATCATTAACGCAATTTTAAACTACTCATCCGCCACGAACCGTACGGTTACAAAGCTTTACCTGTTTAATTCTGGCCCTGCCACTTCTTTTCCCCGGCCATGACCGGGAATGGCAACCAGTTCTCCGGTGGCGGCAAGGGACAGGTTGCAAACGCAGTAAATGCGCAAGGCGGGTTGTAAGCAAAATTGAAATTTAGCGAAATCGTGCCGTGCACCGTAGCATTGACATTCGCTTTGAGGAAACGCCCCGCCCCATAGCTTTCCTTACCGCTGGTCCGGTCACGAAATACGAAAAACACCTCGTCGTCACCAACCGACATGGGCAGCAATTCCACTCTCTGTCCGCCCACATTGAATACGGCCTTGTAGCCAACCTCAACCGACTTCAGATCCCCAGAAACATTCGGCACTTCCATTAACAACGGCGGCGAAATCGGAATCCAGTCAGCACTCAAACACCAGTCAGGGTCGGGCTCAAAATAGCGCAAAGGCACTACTGATTGGCCCGAACGCCAGTTCCGATCACGCACCCGAACGGCCAACTGTCCCTCACGGTCGACGACGAAAAATGAAAAATTTCCGTGCTCAATCATGGTTGGCATCCCCAAGGCATCGGTGAGCAAGGTTTGTCGTTCGCCATCAACTGACTGCCATAACAAAGCACCGGCCTGCCAGACAATTTCACCGAGGATGCCTGCTCCATCGGGGAGTTTGACCACTGCCTCTTCGCTGCTACCCACAAGATTTCGCCCGGCCTGTAACCAGTACAGGCCAATCAGTCCAAGCCAGCTATCATCCGATACCAGTTCGGCATTGCGTTGCGCCTGCCAAGCTTTCAGTTCATCCACCATTTTTATACTATCCTTTAGATACATCCGATCACTTCAGCATACTTCGCGAGAAAACATCCCATGAAAAAATTGCTGCTCGCCACTCTACTCTCGGCCGTTCCCTTGCTGGCCAATGCCTCCGATGTCAACGTCAATATCGGTAACGTCCGAGTACAAGCCCCCGGCGTAACAATCACCTTCGGCAGCCGCAATGACCGTGGCTACTACTGGGATGGCTACGATTACCGCGACCCTGACTACTGGAAGAAACACAACGGCCAGAAGGGCGAAAAATACTATACCGGGCGCGGTAACAACGGCGTTCCCAACCAAGGCGGCGGACATTGCCCGCCGGGCCAAGCCAAGAAAGGTAATTGCTGATTAAAGTTCAGCGCAAAAAAATGGCGGGACTCCACGTTTCCGCCATTTTTCATTAGCCTAGCCGATTACTCCTTGGCAAAACGCATGATGCCGCCGGTTGCCGGATCGCCCCAACCCAAGCCAGATCAAACCACTCCACCCAAGCCAACTGTCAGCCCCCTGTAATTCAGCCTGGCACCCTGACTGCCACCGAAAATGTGATTGTTTGTTTGACATTAACTTTCCATTCAATAGGAAATTACCTAAGATGAAAACTCCCCGCCATCACAAAATGTAGGCTATGTCTAACGCTCAGCTTTTCCTGCTCACCCTGCTAATTGCGATAACACATCCGCTCTCTGCCCAGACAACCGAACTGGTGATGGGTTACCGGACAAATGAGCGCCTTCCCTACATTGACGATCAAACCAACGAAGGGATTTATCAGGCACTGTATAGCGAGGCTTGCCGAAAAATTGGTGCCACACTCAAAATTATCCGCCTGCCTAAAATACGTATCCAAAACGCCATCGAACAGGGAACCGTTGATTTTTATCCAGGCTACACATTTACTTCAGAACGAGAACAGTCTGCCTTCTTTTTTCCTAACGGACTGACCGAACGCTACGTTATCGTAAACCGCCTGAATCAGCCGCCAATCCAGCGTTACGAAGACCTCGCAGGAAAATCCGAAGTACAAAGCTTGGGCAACCCCTCATTCCTTCCCGCCCATATCAGGGAGAAGGTCAAAACCACCCACGTTGGCGAACTGGGCGTTGAACGCGCACTTCGTATCCTCGAAGCAGGTCGAGTTGATTTTTATATCTACGATGAACTCACCTTGCGTTATTACTGGCCAAGCCTTGCAACTGACAAACTTCGCCTGAACGATTCGCTTGATACGCCAACGGATATGTACACTGGCTGGTCAAAAAAATCAGCCCACTACAAAGTGGTCAAAAATCCAGCTTACCAGCGCGAAAAGCCTTTATCGCCAGAAAATCACCCGGACAAACTCGATCCAAAATCGCTTGCCGGCCAACTACAAAGCACCCTAAAAACGATGCGCCAGTCCGGCGAAACTGACGCCATCATCAAAAAATATATTAACAACCCAGCAATAAAGTATTGAACACTTCATGCTGGCGATCAAAAACGGGCTCTTCAGGAGCCCATTTTTTTGTAAGCAACAACCGCTTATTCTTTGCTGAAGCGCATGATGCCGCCGGTTGCCGGATCGCAGCTGACACGAATCGTATCCTTGGCAGCGAACTTGCCTTCTAGAATGGCTTTGGCCAAAGGATTTTCAAGCTGCTGCTGGATTGCCCGCTTGAGCGGACGTGCGCCAAACACAGGATCAAACCCGGCCTGAGCCAAATCAGCCAGAGCGCTGTCTTCAACCACCAGCCCCATTTCAAGCTGAGCCAGACGTTTTTCAAGATAGCCCAGTTGAATTTTGGCAATCCCGGCAATATGTTTTTCGTCAAGACTATGGAAGACAACTACCTCGTCGATCCGGTTTACAAACTCTGGACGGAAATAGGTTTTGACCTCACCCATCACCGCCATCTTGATCACGCCATAGTCGTCACCGGCCATCTGCTGGATCATCTGGCTGCCAAGATTGGAGGTCATCACGATTACGGTATTCTTGAAATCCACCGTGCGTCCTTGCCCGTCAGTCATCCGGCCATCATCCAGCACCTGCAACAGAACATTGAAAACATCCGGATGCGCCTTCTCGACCTCATCAAGGAGGATCACGCTATACGGTTTGCGCCGCACTGCCTCGGTCAGGTAACCGCCCTCTTCATAACCGACATATCCCGGTGGCGCGCCGATCAGGCGGGCGACTGAATGCTTCTCCATGAACTCACTCATGTCGATGCGGATCAGGTGATCCTCGGCATCGAACATGAACTCGGCCAGCGCCTTACACAGTTCCGTTTTACCAACACCGGTAGGGCCGAGAAAGAGGAAGGAGCCATACGGCCGGTTCGGGTCAGAGAGGCCGGCCCGCGAGCGGCGAATTGCATCGGCGACCAGACGCACCGCTTCATCCTGCCCGACGACGCGTTTGTGCAGGCGCTCTTCCATCTTGAGCAATTTTTCCCGCTCACCCTGCATCATCTTGCTGACCGGGATACCCGTTGCACGACTGACCACCTCGGCAATTTCCTCGGCACCAACATGAGTCCGCAGCAACTTGTTTTTCTGCGCCGGGCCATCCATCGCTTTCTCAGCCGCTTTTAACTGGGCTTCGAGTTGCGGCAATTTGCCGTATTGCAACTCGGCGACCTTGTCGAGCTTGCCCTCGCGTTGAAGACGAGTGATCTCGGCCTTGACCCGGTCAATTTCCTCCTTGACCTGAGCCGAACCAAGCACGGCGGACTTCTCTGATTTCCAGATTTCTTCCAGATCGGAGTATTCCTTGGTCAGCTTGGTAATCTCTTCCTCGATCAGCCCCAGACGCTTTTTCGAGGCTTCATCTTTCTCACGCTTCACTGCCTCCCGCTCGATCTTGAGCTGGATGATGCGGCGGTCGAGCTTGTCCATCACCTCAGGCTTAGAATCAATCTCCATTTTGACTCGCGCCGCAGCTTCGTCGATCAGGTCAATCGCCTTATCGGGTAGGAATCGGTCGGTAATGTAACGGTGACTTAATTCAGCGGCCGCGACAATCGCCGGGTCGGTAATATCGACACCGTGGTGCAGTTCGTACTTTTCCTGCAGGCCACGCAGGATGGCGATGGTCGATTCAACGCTCGGCTCTTCAACCAGCACCTTCTGGAAACGGCGTTCCAGCGCGGCGTCTTTTTCGACATACTTGCGGTATTCGTTCA
>CAYRBE010000080.1:0-9445 GCA_964422345.1 uncultured Dechloromonas sp. | reverse complement strand
ACGCACCATCACCCTCGACAAACCGCTGCGTTCCGGCCAGCGCTTTTACGCCCAAGGCTGTGATCTGATCGTCACCGCCATGGTCAGCGCCGGGGCCGAAGTGATTGCTGACGGCAACATCCACGTTTACGCCCCCTTGCGTGGACGCGCGCTTGCCGGTGCGAGTGGCGACAAAACAGCACGCATTTTCACTACCAGCATGGAAGCTGAACTGGTTTCAGTCGCCGGCCTTTACCGCACCTTCGAGGCAGGCGTACCGGCTGATCTGGCCCGCCTGCCGGCCACCATCAGCCTGCTTGATGAAAGTGGCGAAGCCAAACTTAATATCCGCGCCATGGCGCTCCGCTAAATCCGCTCCGCTTATAACAACCGCATTCCAACCCTATTCCAACAAACCTCAAAGAGAAATCATCGTGACCAGAATCGTCGTCGTAACATCCGGCAAAGGCGGAGTCGGCAAGACCACCACCAGCGCCAGCTTCTCCACCGGCCTTGCTATGCGCGGCTTCAAAACTGCCGTGATCGACTTCGACGTCGGCCTCCGTAACCTTGACCTGATCATGGGCTGCGAACGCCGCGTGGTGTATGACCTGATCAACGTTATCAACGGCGAAGCGACGCTGACTCAGGCGCTGATCAAGGACAAGCACACCGACAACCTCTACGTCCTGCCTGCCTCGCAGACCCGCGACAAAGATGCGCTGTCAGAAGAGGGCGTCGAAAAAGTCATCAAGGAGCTGGAGCATCAGGGCTTTGATTACATCGTTTGCGATTCTCCGGCCGGTATTGAATCCGGTGCCGTAATGGCGCTAACCTTTGCCGACGAAGCGCTGGTCGTGACCAACCCGGAAGTTTCCTCGGTACGCGACTCCGACCGCATTCTCGGCATTCTGCAAGCCAAATCCCGCCGTGGCATCGAAGGCCGCGACCCGGTCAAGGAACACCTGCTCATCACCCGCTACAACCCGACCCGCGTCGAGGCTGGCGAAATGTTGTCGTACAAGGACATTCAGGAAATTCTGCGAGTGCCTATCATCGGCGTCATTCCAGAGTCTGAGGAAGTGTTGCAAGCCTCCAACCAGGGTGCACCGGTCATTCACCAAAAAGATACCGATGCCGCCGATGCTTACCAAGACGTGATAGCTCGCTTCCTGGGCGAAGACAAGCCGCTACGCTTCGTCGATTACGTCAAACCCGGCATTTTCAAGCGCCTGTTCGGAGGCAAGTAAAATGTCCTGGCTACAGAAACTGTTTGGTAACCAGCCAAAAACGGCCCACCTGGCCAAGGAGCGCCTGCAGCTCATCATTGCCCATGAGCGTGATGGTGGCGGCAGCAGCGCCAACTTTCTGCCCGACTTGCAGCGCGAACTGATTGCTGTCATTTCGAAGTACGTCAAAGTGAACGCCGACGACATCAAGGTTTCGCTGGAAAAGCAGGGCAACTACGAAGTGCTTGAAGTCAATATCGTTCTGCCGGAAAAAGGCTAAGCACTCACCATCAAGAGTCTGCAGGAAGGATATTGGTTTACCCTGACCACAACTATGCGCCGTCTAAGCCAACGCCTTCCTGCATTTTTTCTCGTGCTGTTTATGCTCGGCGGTTGCGCTTCGCGGCCAATCAACCCGCCGATTGCAGAGGCAGATCCACACGCCGGCTATCGGCTGGCTACCCGGCAGTTGCATTTTCAGGATCAGGAAACGCTGATTGTTCTTGCGTTTTCCGGCGGCGGCACGCGCGCTGCAGCTTTCTCTTACGGTGTTCTCGAATTTCTCAGAAAGACGGAAGTCATTAAGGGAAATGGCGAAAAGCTGCGTTTGCTTGATCGGGTCGGTGCCATCACCGGCGTCTCCGGCGGCAGTTTCACCGCCTTGGCTTACGGGCTCTATGGCGACAAATTATTTACCGATTATGAGCAACGCTTCCTGAAGCGTGACGTACAGGGCGAAATAGTTTCCCGCACTTTAAACCCCTTCAACTGGGGAAATCTCTGGTCGTCAAATTGGGGGCGCTCAGAGCTGGCAGCTGATCTCTACGACGAAATACTTTTTAACGGCGCAACCTTCGCTGACCTCAATCATGGCAAAGGGCCATTGATCCTCGCGTCCGCCACCGACATTTCAACCGGTGCCCGTCTGGTATTTGATCAGGACATCTTTGATGTCATGTGTTCCGACCTCTCTGCCGTGAAGCTCTCGCGTGCCGCCGCAGCCTCATCTGCCGTCCCGCTGGTGCTGTCGCCCATGACCTTTAACAACTATGGTGGCACTTGCAACTATCAACCGCCCCCGGCATGGAACAGGTTTGCCAACATCGACAATGCGCCACGAACGGTCGCCCGGGCCAAAAGAGAAATTGAAGAACGCCTATCCTTTGCAGACAGCAGCAAACGACCCTATCTGCATTTATTTGATGGCGGCATTTCAGACAACGTCGGTATGCGCAGCGTCCTCACCTTGATCGAGTTGATGGATGCGCTGAAACAGGCCGGCGTACCCACCCGGCTCGACAAAGTGAAACGTATTGCCGTCTTCGTCGTGAATTCAATATCCTCGCCAAAAACCGACTGGGATCAGCAAGAAAAGCCGCCCGGTCTGATGAATCTCCTGCTCAAGGCGAGTGGTGTCCCAATCGACCATTTCTCCTACGAAGCCATGGAGTTGCTCAAAGACAAGCAAGCCCGCTGGCAATCATCGCGCCACTTGCGAAACACTCCTGCGCTGGCTAACAGTACTGACCCAAAAATCAAGGAGAACACTCAGAGCCCGGATGTCGACATCTATACAATCGACATCTCATTTTCTGCTTTAAAAGACAAAGCGGAGTATGCCTATCTGAATGAATTGCCGACCAGTTTTGTACTCCCTGACGAATCCGTTGATCGCCTGCGGGCGGCGGCCGGGGTCATCATCAATGAGTCGCCGGAGTTCCATCGGCTACTCAAAGACATCGGCGCAAAACCTGTCTCCAAGGCACAGCCAACAACCGCCAAAAAGAGCCGCCCGGCATCGAAAGAAACGAACGAGCCCAGCCCCTTTACCTTCGAGACCAAAGGCGACTAGCATGTCAGCATTGCAATCAACCCGGTGCGCCTGATGTCTTCATCGCTCAAACCCAGCGAAATTGTCCGCCAGCTCAACGAACACGTCATCGGTCAGGAAGAAGCCAAGCGCACGCTGGCTGTGGCAATTTATTCTCACTACCGAAAAATGGCGGGGCTTGGCGCCGAATCGGTCGAAGTCACCAAGAGCAACGTCCTGATGATAGGCCCAACCGGGACTGGCAAGACCCTGCTCTGTGAAACGCTGGCGCGGATTCTGGATGTCCCCTTTGTCACCGCTGACGCCACCTCACTGGCCCAGACCCAGTTTGTCAGCGAAGAAATCGAAGCCATCCTGCACCGCCTGCTCGACCGGGCCAATGGCGACATCGCCCTCGCCCAGCGCGGCATTGTTTTTATCGATGAAGTCGACAAACTAAAATCCGTTGGCGGCGAATCGCATGCCACCTCGGGCGAAAGCGTTCAGCACGCCCTGCTCAAGATCATGGAAGGGGCGCCGGTTCGCCTGAGCAACGGCCAACACATCGACACCACGCACATCCTGTTTATTTGCGGCGGCGCCTTTGTCGGCCTCGACCGCATTCTGACCAAGACCCACTCCTTCGGCTTTATCTCGACCTCGGGTGGCGATGACCAGAATATCCTTGAGCGCCTCAACGCACGGGTTAAACCGACCGATCTGCTGGAATTTGGCCTGATCCCAGAATTCGCTGGCCGCCTGCCGATTGTTACCCGCCTGACCGACCTGTCTCAGGACATGCTGATCCGCATCATGACTGAACCGCGCAACGCCATCTACAAGCAATTCTCCGCGCTACTCCGGGCCGATGGTGTCGAATTACAAATTGAAGCCACCGTTTTCCGCCAGATTTCCGAACTGGCAATCGAGTACAAAGCCGGCGCCCGCAGCCTGCGCGGCATCTTTGAAGAAATGATGACGGATGTCCTCTATGCCATCCCGGACGACCCAACGATTCACAAGGTAGTCATCACTTCACTGTTTGAAAGCCCGCAAATGCTACGGTGCACTGCCTAAAAAGGCAAAAATCAAACCCCGGCCTTGGCCTGATTATCCCGAACCGCCGAGGCAATCAATTCAGCAAAAACGCCACGCTGCAAGAGGCTAATAAATGCCGCAACCACGGTAGGATCAAACTGCGTACCTGATCCTTCGCTAATCGCCGTTTCAGCCTCCAGCAAGGTCCAAGGCGCCTTGTAGGGACGTTGACTCAACAAGGCATCAAACACATCAACCACCGAAACAATCCGTGTCAGTAGAGAAGCCTCACGCGAAGACCGCCCGGTGGGATAGCCGCCACCATCCCAACGCTCATGGTGCGACAAAGCCACCTCACGAGCCATAGTCAAAGATTTGTCGTGCGACAAAATACTCGCACCGATCGTGACGTGGCCCTTCATCACCTCAAACTCTTCCGGGGTCAGTTTCCCCCGCTTGCGCAGGATCTCGTCTGGAATGCCAATCTTGCCCACGTCATGCAAACGACTGGCCATGCCATACAACACCGCTTCATCGGGAGAAACCCCCAGTTCAACAGCAAGCAGGCGGGTGTAGCCATCAATCCGCTGAATATGCTCGCCAGTCGTTTTGTCTTTGAACTCAGCAATTTCAGCCAGCATTTCAATCGCGTTGTCGTAAGCCTCTTGAACATTGATGTGCAGACGAAGGTTTTCCAACGCCGAAGAACACTGCTGCGCCATCACCTTAAGCAAGTTCAGATCAGACCCGGACAACTCACGTGTTGGCTCAACATAAACAAAGCCGACCGGCCTGGCACCCATCATCAGCGGAATCACAATGCCGTTTTTCCGGATTTTTTCCGGCAGAGTGCCGCTCAATACAGCCTCGCCACACAATTTACGCAGCTCGCTTAATCGCACCGGATCCTCAACCGGGCCGGTGGTCGCCTGCACGTTAACCTGATCGCCCTCGATGGTCGCGACCATGCCATCAATCGTTGCAATAAAACTGGTGTCGGCAAGATTGCACAGACCAACAATTTGCGTCAGCACGCCCTCAAAAAAATGATTCAAAGTCGCGTGCGAGATGCGATACAAATCCGGGGCTGCATCCAACACCCGGGCCAACCCAATGCGGTTCATGTCGATTGTTTTCAGATCACGGTATGACTTGATCGCCGAACGCACCGTGGTGTACAGCCGCGTCGCGGTCAGCTCGGTTTTATCCTTGTAATCATCGATGTCAAAATTCTCGATGACGTAGCGCTCTGGTGCCACACCGGGCTGACCGGTGCGAATCACCAGCCGGATCATTTTATTGCCGAGATCCTGTCGAATGTACTCAACCAGTTTCAGCCCTGCATCATCCGTTTCCATCACGACATCAATCAGGGCGAGGGCGATATCTTCATGCTCGGCCAACAACTGTCGTGCCTCGTAAGCAGAAGCCGCTTCAATAAACTGTAACTCGCGCTGATCAAACACAAAGCCTTTGAGATTGAGCCGGGTGAGCGTCCGGATGTCAGACTCATCATCAACCACCAGTACCTTCCAGCAATGGCGCGCCGCAACGGCAGCGCCACTGGCGTCTACCTCACTGGTGGATGGTGTTGAACGAATCAGCTTCATGGTCCCGCCTCAACTCTCTTCAATAATCGCTAAATGTTAATCAATGCCCTGCACCGCACCGGCCGGATTTTCACCACTGGATTTCGCTGAGACAGCATATTCAATCAAAAACCGCGTCCCCGCCCCCGGTGCGCTCTCACAACGTATCGTCCCGCCCAGACGAACGGTCACGATACTGTAGCAAATATACATCCCCAAACCGGAGCCACCCTGCCCCCGCCGTGTCGTGAAAAATGGCTCAAATATCTTGCTCGCCACCGCCTCGCTCATGCCCACACCAGTATCTGAATAGTCAATCGTCAAACGGTCATTCATCAAGCACGCAGCCACCTTGATACTACCCGCCATCTGCCCGTTATCGAATCCATGTGCGATGCTGTTCATCACCAGATTGGTCAGTACCTGCTCAAGCAAACCGGGCGCCCCTTTGATTTTTAGGTTTTTAGGGCAGTCCACCGTAGCACTCACCTGCGTCCGTTTGAGCTGATTATGCAAAGCGCTAAACACGTCATCGATCAGTTCTGGCAGCAAAAAAACACGCTCTTCATCCGACGCCTGATCAATCGAAGTCCGCTTGAAACTTTGTACCAGCGCCGCCGCCCGGCGCAAATTCGAGACAGCCAGTTGATCACCCTGACGCAAAGTAGCCAACGCAGCACGCAGCGCATCTTCACTGACATCTTCACTTTCCAGCAGTCGATCAATCTCGTTCAGCGTCCCTTCGCTGTTACTGATCGCCCCCACTGCAATCCCGATCGGCGTATTGATCTCATGCGCAAAGCCAGCCACCATCCGCCCCAGTGAAGCCATTTTCTCGCTTTGCAATAACTCGTTGCGGGCCAGTTCAACCTCATCGATCTTGCGGCTCAATTCCAGCCAGCGCCGGCGCAGTTGTTCTAGCAACCACCAGCAGATCGCAAGCATCAACAGATAGACCACACCGTGCATCAACTTGCCCTGCATCTCGCTTGGCCGCGCTGCCTCAAGAAATGGTCCGTAGCGCTGCGTGACGCTGATCCCGCCACGCACATCACCCAGCTTATAGCCTTGCGCTGCATGACATTGCAGACAAGCCTTGGCCACCACCAGCGGTGCCATGTAGCGATGCACCAATCCATTTCCAGCATCTTCTTCAAAACCGCTACGTTCCTGAACCCCTTGATCAAAACTCAACAAGGCATCACGTTCCCACGGGTCGGGGGTATTGGCGGGATTAATCGGATTAAGGCTGGTCAGGTGAAAAACCATGCCGCCATCCAGCTTCGCCAGCTCGCCGATCAAACGGGTCATGTACGCCGGATTGATCAGGGTTAGCTGCCGCCCCTGATTATCCGAAATATCCCGCGTGGCATGCTTCAAGTACGGATTCGGCTGAGTCTTTTCATCCACCGGGACATAGACCCCGCCATGCTGCGAGTTCCACAAACGGGTCAACTGCACCATGCGGAACATATTGCGCGCGCCCTCAGTCACCACCGCCTGACTATGGCTACGGATATCCTGCAAATGGCTGTGCAAAGACCAAGCCACAACCGCGCTCCAAAAGGCGAGCAAAATCAGCCAATAACGGCGATCACGCACAAAAACCGGCACTCGACCTTGCATTCTCCCCCCTAAAAGTAAGCGGGTGAGCCTCCCTCTCACCCACCGCCCTGCTTATGACTCAATCATCGTCGTCATGTAACTGGAACTGGCTAGCCAACTGTTGCTGAATATTTGCTGGGACCGCCGAGTAACGAGCAAAGGCAATGCTGTAACTGCCCTGCCCGGCCGTCAGCGATTTCAGCCTCGACTGGTAATCATTGAGTTCAGCCAACGGCACTTCACCAGCAATCGCCGACATGCCACGGCCACGCCCATCAGTACCCGTAATATGCCCGCGCCGCCCCGACAAATCGCCGGCCAGATCGCCAATTGCACTTTCCGGCACCAGCACATCAATCGACACAATCGGCTCCAGTACAATCGGCTTCGCCGCCCGTATCGCCTCAATCACCGCCTTGCGACCCGCCGTGACGAAAGCGACCTCTTTGCCATCCACTGCGTGGGTTTTGCCATCAAAAACCGTCACTTTCAGGTCGTCAACCGCATAGCCGGCAACCACACCACCTTCCAACCCCTGCCGAACGCCCTTCTCGACTGCCGCCATAAACACACCGGGAATCGCCCCGCCCTTAACGGCATCGACAAACTCAAAACCCTCCCCCCGGCCTTTCGGCTCAATGCGCAGATGCACCTCACCGAACTGCCCCGCCCCGCCACTCTGTTTCTTATGGCGATAAACCGCCTCAGCTGAACCGGTGATCGTTTCGCGGTAAGGAATCCGTGGCGGCTTGGTATCAACCGCCAACTTGTACTGACTCAGCATTTTTTCCAGTTTGGACTTGAGATGAATCTCGCCCAGCCCGCGAATTACTGTCTCATTACTGGTCGGGTGGCGCTCGACTACAAAAGTCGGATCTTCCATCGCCAATTTGTTCAGCACATCGAACAGACGCTGTTCGTCACCCTTCTTTTGTGTCTCCACGGCCAAGCCAGCCATCGGCATGGGGAATTCCAGCGGCGTCAGATGGATCGCATCCTCATCGTGCGAGTCATGCAGGACGCTATCAAATTCAATTTCATCCACCTTAGCCAGCGCCCCGATTTCACCCGGCACCAGCGACTCAACCTCAACCGTCTCCTTGCCCTGTAACTGATACAAATGCGCCACCTTGAACGGGCGTTTGCCATCACCGATAAAGAGCTGCATGTCTTTACGCAGGGTGCCTTGATGCACGCGGAAAACTGCAATTTTGCCCATATAAGGGTCAGCAACCACTTTGAAAACATGCGCCAGCCCATGCTTATCAGCATCCGGCACAGCCATGAAAGGCAGCGTTTCACCACCCTCTACGGCGACATAAAACGGAGGCAAATTAGCCTCTAGCGGATTCGGGGCCAAACTTGCCAGCACATGCAATAGCTCTTTGATTCCCGCGCCGGTTTTAGCCGAAACAAACAAAATCGGAATCAAATGCCCCTCGCGCAAAGCCTTCTCAAACGGCGCATGCAAGTCAGCGGCACTTGGGTCAGCGCCATCATCGAGATAGCGCGCCAGCAAATCCTCGTCTTCTTCAACAATCTGATCAATCAACGCCCGGTGCGCTGCGGCAACCGAGGCAAAATCCGCGTCACCGGCATCCTTCGTCAGCACATCAACCACATCAGCTGCACCATGCGCCGGCAAATCAAGCACCATGCACTGTTGGCCAAAGCGCTCACGAATATCAGCGACCAAACCCGGCAGATCAAGATTATCGGCATCAATTTTGTTGACCACGATCATCCGGCACAACTGCCGTTCAGCCGCCTGCTGCATCATGCGCTCGGTCATCAACTCGATACCCGTCTGCGCGTTGATCACGACCAGCGCCGTATCAACCCCGGCCAGCGCGGCTATCGCCTGCCCGGCAAAATCCGGGTAACCCGGCGTATCAATTAGTTGGATTCGAGTGGCTTCGTGGTCAAAGCTAACCAGCGCCGAGGTCAGCGAATGGCCAGCCTCTTTTTCCTGAGCATCGGCATCACAAACCGTGTTGCCTTTTTCGACACTGCCCTTGGCAGAAATCGTGCCGGTGGCATACAACAAAGCCTCAGCCAAAGTGGTCTTACCAGCAGAGCCATGACCGACCAGCGCAACCGAACGTATCGTATCGGTGGTGTATTTAGACATCTTATTCTCCCTGAACGACTGCAGATATATTGCAAGGTCATTCTACGCCTGCGGCATGCGGGAA
>CAYRBE010000079.1:0-9456 GCA_964422345.1 uncultured Dechloromonas sp. | reverse complement strand
TGCGTCTGTCGCAACAACTTGAGAATGCGGTCATCGTCAGCATTATTTGCGATCGTGGCGATCGTTACCTGTCGACGGGTGTATTTCCGGCATGAAACCGGTTCTGGTCTTTGATATCGAGACAATTCCCGATGTCTCAGGCTTTCGTCGGCTGAATGATCTTTCGGCTGAGCTATCCGATGATGAAGTCGCTGAGCTGGCTTTCCAGCAACGCCGGGCCAAGACGGGCAATGATTTCATTCAACTGCACCTTCAGCGCATCGTTACCATTTCCTGTGTGCTGCGGACCAGCGAAGGCCTGAAGGTCTGGTCGCTTTCCGAGCCAACGCATGGCGAAGGCGAAATTATCCAGCGTTTCTTTGATGGCATCGAAAAATTCACCCCGCAAATCGTGTCATGGAATGGCAGCGGTTTCGACCTGCCGGTCCTGCATTATCGCGGCATGTTGCACGGGGTCAGTGCGCCGCGTTACTGGGACATGGGTGATGGCGATTATGCTGATAGCCGTGATTTCAAATGGAATAACTACATCAGTCGCTACCACACCCGGCATCTCGATTTGATGGATCTGCTGGCGCTCTACAATGCGCGTGCCAATGCACCACTCGATGATTTGGCCAAGCTATTCGGTTTCCCTGGCAAGCTCGGGATGGATGGCGGCAAGGTATGGGAAGCCTGGCAGGGCGGCAAGATTGCCGAGATTCGCGACTATTGCGAAACCGATGTGATCAATACCTATCTGGTCTATAACCGCTTCCGGCGCTTGCGGGGCGAGTTGACAGCAGAGGAAGAGATCGCCGAGGGCGTGTTCGTCAAGGCGCATCTTGGCAAGATTGGTGCACCCCATTGGCAAGAGTTTCTCGCCGCATGGCGATGACAGTCGGTTGCGCAGCGGTATAATCACCTTTTTTACACTAACGCAGAGAGATAACGATGGCCCTGAACAACGTTCCTTCCGGCAAGTCCCTTCCTGATGATTTCAATGTCATCATCGAAATTACCGCGCATTCTGATCCGGTAAAGTACGAAGTCGACAAAGAAACCGGCGCAATTTTCGTTGACCGTTTCATGGGTACTGCCATGCACTATCCGTGTAACTACGGCTACATCAACAACACCATCGCTGGTGATGGCGATCCGGTTGATGTCCTAGTGGTTACGCCGTTTGGTCTGCCTCCAGGTGTGGTCGTCCGCTGCCGTCCGCTCGGCATGCTGGCGATGAGCGACGAAGGTGGTGAAGATGCGAAGCTGCTGGCTGTGCCGGTCGACAAGCTGACCCCGCTCTACAAGGATGCCAAGACCTACGAAGATATCCCGCAATTGCTGCGTGACCAGATTTCCCACTTCTTTTCCCATTACAAGGATCTGGAAAAGGGTAAATGGGTCAAGATCAATGGCTGGGAAGGCGTTGAAGCTGCCAAGAAGGAAATCATGGACGGCGTTGCCCGTTATCAGGCAGAAGCTAAGTAATTCGTAGAGGTTTATGTTGCGTATCGCCGTTGCCCAGATTAATGCCACCGTCGGTGACCTGAAGGGTAACGTCGAACGCATCATTGCATCAGCCACTGAGGCGAAAGCCCGTGGTGCCCAGGTATTGCTGACGCCGGAACTGGCGTTATGCGGCTACCCACCGGAAGACCTCTTGCTGCGCCCGGATTTTTATCGGGCCTGCAAGCAGGCACTCGAACAACTGGCCGAAGCGGTCACAGGAATAGCCTTGATTGTGGGCTTTCCCGAAGAATACGAAGGTCGACGCTATAACGCGGCGGCGGTCATTGAAAATGGCCAAAAAGTCGCTGTCTACCGTAAGACTCGCCTACCGAATTATCAGGTTTTTGACGAAAAGCGTTATTTTGACGCGGGCAGTGAGTCGTGTGTCGTAACGCTCGCAGGTGTACGCTGCGGGATCAATATTTGCGCCGATATTTGGGAGGCGGGTCCAGCTGAAGCTGCGCGAGCTGCGGGTGCCGAGTTGTTGCTGGTCCTTAATGCCTCGCCATGTCATCTTGAAAAGCCCCTGCAACGGTTGGATGTGTTGCGCGAACGAGGTGCCGCAACCGGTATTCCTTCCATTTATTGCAATCTGGTTGGTGGGCAGGATGAGCTGGTTTTCGATGGTGCATCTTTTGCGCTTGATGCAAAAGGCGAATGCCGAATGCGTCTGCTGCAATTTGAAGAGGCGCTGGGGTTTGTCGATTTTTCCGCCGGGAATTTGTCATCGGAACAACTGGCCGATGAGCTTTCGATTGAAGCAGAAGCCTATCAGGCCTTGGTGCTTGGCGTTCGTGACTATATTGGCAAGAGCGGCTTTAAGGGAGCAATCATTGGTCTCTCCGGTGGTATTGATTCAGCGCTGACCTTATGTGTCGCAGTCGATGCGCTGGGTGCTGAGAAAGTCCGTGCGGTGATGATGCAATCACCGTACACCGCGCAGATGAGTCTGGATGACTCACGGGCGATGATTGCTGCACTCGGTGTGCGTTATGATGAAATTCCCATAGGTCCGGCCATGCAGACCTACCAGACCATGCTTGATCCCTTGTTTGCCGGGATGTCAGCCGATACAACCGAAGAAAATATTCAGGCGCGCATCCGCGGCAATATTTTGATGGCGCTGTCGAACAAGACTGGCGCGCTGGTCCTGACGACAGGTAACAAGTCTGAAATGGCGGTAGGTTATTGCACGCTGTACGGTGATATGGCCGGTGGTTTTGCTGTCATCAAGGATGTGTATAAAACGCTGGTTTATCGCTTGTCACGCTATCGGAATACTCTATCACCGGTGATCCCGGAAAATATTATTGTCCGGCCGCCCTCGGCTGAGTTGAAGCCGGATCAAACTGATCAGGACTCCTTGCCGCCCTACGAAGTGCTTGATGCCATCGTTCAGGCTTACATGGAGGAGGACCGCAGTCCGCGTGAGATCATCGCGGCAGGGTTGCCCGAAGATGCCGTTCGGCGCGTCGTCCGTTTGTTACGGATCGCCGAATACAAACGTCGGCAATCTCCCGTCGGTATTCGCATCACCCCGCGTGGCTTTGGCAAGGATTGGCGGTATCCTATTACCAATCGTTATCAAGACGAATTCTAAAAAACCAACTAAATCTCGAGGAACAGACCATGAAAAAAATTGAAGCTGTTATTAAGCCTTTTAAGCTCGACGAAGTTCGCGAGGGCTTGTCGGAAGTTGGTATTACCGGCCTGACTGTGACAGAAGTCAAAGGTTTTGGTCGCCAGAAGGGGCACACCGAGTTGTACCGTGGCGCTGAATATGTGGTCGACTTCCTTCCCAAGATCAAAATTGAGATCGTGGTTAATGCAGATCAGGTCGATGCTGCAATTGATGCAATCATCAAAGCAGCTCGGACCGGCAAAATTGGTGATGGCAAGATTTTTGTTTCGCCGATTGAGCATGTGGTGCGTATCCGGACCGGTGAAACCAACGAATCAGCGGTTTAAGTTTTTACCGTCAGGATTGACGCTAAGGGCAGCTCAGGCTGCCTTTTTTGTCTGCGCGGAGTAGGGCAATTAGGGCGCCTTCGCCACCATCTTGTGGTTTTGCCTGGCAGTAGGCAAGGATTTCAACTCGCTGTGTCAGCCAGTCGCGTACTAATTGGCGCAGGATCGAGGTTTTGTGCGGCGAACTCAGTCCCTTGCCGTGAACGACACGAATGCAGCGTTTGCCATCACGCAGATTTTCGCCAATAAAGTTGGCAAGTGCGTGACGAGCTTCATCCCGATTCATGCCGTGCAGGTCAATTTCATCCTGAACAAGCCATCGCCCGCGTCGCAAATCACGCAAAACATTGTGGGCCAGACCTGTCCGCAGGTAATTGGGCTCGTCGCCACCTTCCAGTCGGTCTTGAAGACTAATTTTGGCGTGCGGAGTTTCGTGCAGTTTTGCGTGTGTGTCAGCGAGGTGTTGCAGCGGACGGGGTGGCGGCTTTGGGCCAACCAGCTGAACCCGATCTGAAGCCGGTAGTGGTCGGGCATCGGCTACAGCGGCCTGAAAGGCGGCGAGATCGTCGTCAGTCAAGCCGCCTCGCCGGTTTAGAGTTGGTCGAGGTAGCGCTCAGCATCAAGTGCTGCCATGCACCCCGTGCCTGCTGAAGTACATGCTTGACGATAAACGTGGTCCTGGACGTCGCCGGCAGCAAATACACCTTTGATGCTGGTTTGCGTGGCATTGCCTTGGCGGCCCATTTCGGTCACCAGGTAGCCGCCTTCCATTTCAAGCTGGCCAGCGAAGATGTCGGTGTTGGGCTTGTGGCCAATGGCGATGAAGACGCCATGAACGCTGATATCTTGAGTTGAACCGCTTTGTACGTTCTTGATACGCAGGCCTGTTACGCCGGAGTTGTCGCCCAAGACTTCATCAATGCCGCTGTTGTAAAGGATGGTGATTTTTCCAGCCTTTTCTTTTTCGAACAGTTTGTCTTGCATGATCTTCTCGGCGCGGAATTTGTCACGACGGTGAATTAGTGTCACATGGCTGGCAATGTTGGCTAGGTAGAGGGCTTCTTCGACAGCGGTATTGCCGCCGCCGACCACGGCCACCGGCTTGTTGCGGTAGAAAAATCCATCGCAGGTAGCGCAGGCTGAAACGCCTTTGCCCATAAAGGCTTCTTCAGAGGGAAGGCCAAGGTATTGGGCCGAGGCGCCGGTGGCAATAATCAGCGCATCGCAGGTGTAAGTGCCGGTGTCGCCGATCAGCGTGAAGGGCTTTTCGGTCAGTTTTGTCGTGTGAATATGGTCGAAGATAATTTCTGTTTCAAAGCGCTTGGCATGTGCCTCAAAGCGGGCCATGAGGTCCGGGCCTTGCACGCCATCGGCATCGGCTGGCCAGTTGTCGACTTCAGTCGTGGTCATCAGCTGACCGCCTTGCGCCATACCGGTAATCAAAACTGGCTTGAGGTTAGCGCGGGCGGCATAAACGGCAGCGGTGTAACCGGCGGGGCCTGAGCCTAGGATAATGAGCGGTGTGTGGCGGGTTGGCTGGGACATGATGATCCTCTTGGATGGTTAAGCCTAAAATTATAGCCTTCTCTGAGGAATCAATTTTCTCCTTGTGCTGAATGTGATTGGTAAAGGGGTTTATAATTCCCCCGTAACTATATGAACGGAAACTGATTTATGTCTTTAAACCCTGCCGGTTTAAGTCTGGTTGTTTTACGCAACGTACCGTTGTTTGCAGAACTGGATGAGGCTGAGCTGGATAAACTCTCAAAAGTTTCCAGCCGCAAGCGGGTCGAGCGCGGTGCCTTTGTCGTACATGCTGGAGATAGCACGGATTCCCTTTATATTTTGTTGTCCGGGCGTGCCAAGGTCACCAATGTCGATGGCGAAGGGCGGGAAATTATTCTCGCCTGGCTGGGGCAGGGTGAGTTTTTTGGCGAAATGGGCTTGATTGATGGCAGCCCGCGCTCTGCCAATGTGGTTGCGACTGAAATGTGCGAGCTATTGGTGTTGAGCAAGGAAGCTTTTCAGCGGTGCATGCAGGATAACTTTCAGGTCGCGCAGCGCTTGATGCAGATTTTGGTGCGTCGACTACGCGAAGCTGACCGCAACATTGAGAGCTTGGCGCTGCTTGATGTTTATGGCCGGGTGGCGCGTTTGCTTCTTGAGCTTTCCGAAGAGGAAAATGGCCGCCGTGTGGTCAAAAAGAAAATTTCCAAGCAGGACATGGCGCGAATGATTGGTGCGTCGCGTGAGATGGTGAGCAAGGTGATGCGTGATCTTGAAGTGAGCGGTTTTATCGCAAGTGAGGATAACTTGCTGGTTATTCTGGGGTCTTGAAAATGGGCGGAAGAATGGCGAGTCGTCGTGAGGCAAGTCCGTTACCTGACAAAATTGGTGGCTTGCTTCAGGAGTCGCGCTGGCTCGTGGTGGGGGCGGTCGCGCTCTTCTTGAGTATGGCGTTGTGGGGGTTCAATAAAGAAGACCCGGGTTGGTCGCACGCTATTGTGACGCAGAGTCTGCACAATCCCTCTGGCCGGGCCGGGGCGTGGATTGCTGATCTCTTACTTTATATCTTTGGATTTTCCGCCTGGTGGTGGATTGTTCTGCTAGTGATGTCGGTTTGGTGGGGATTCCGCAAACTGAATAGCGACGAGGTCGTTGATCGGCGTCCGCTTTATATCGCTTTGATTGGGTTTCTTTTTCTGTTGGTGGCCAGTTCGGCACTCGAAGCATTGCGCTTTTATTCAATGAAAGTTGCTTTGCCCTTGAGTCCCGGTGGCGTGATCGGTGTTGAATTAAGCCGCGTGATGTCTCAGCAACTTGGCTATACCGGTTCAACCCTGCTTCTGCTGGCCGTGATGGCAGCGGGGTGGAGTATTTTTTCCGGGATGTCCTGGCTTTGGGCCTTTGAGCGTCTTGGTAGCGGACTTGAGGCTTTTTTTGGGTTTTTCTATGGTCGGGTAGATACTTGGCGTGACCGGCAGATTGGCCGGGAGGTTGCACAGCAGCGCGAAGTGGTAGTTGAAGATGAAAAGCGTCGGGTTGAGTTGCATGACCCGATCGTAATTGCGCCTGCAGTGCCTGAGGTGATTGTTTCCAAAAAGGCTGAGGCACGTGCCGAACGGGAAAAGCAGGTGGCCTTGTTCCCAGAGGCTATTCTGGGTGGCAATTTGCCACCGCTGCATTTGCTCGACCCGGCACCACCGGCAACCGAAACGGTTAGCGCTGAGACGCTGGAGTACACCTCACGTTTGATCGAGCGCAAGCTCGCTGATTTTGGTGTTCAGGTCAAAGTGTTGGCTGCAATGCCCGGGCCGGTGATCACGCGTTACGAAATTGAACCGGCGGTCGGCGTCAAAGGGGCGCAGATCGTCAATCTGGCTCGTGATCTGGCGCGTGCTTTGGCGCTGGTTTCGATCAGGGTGGTTGAAACCGTTCCCGGTAAAGCCTGCATGGCGCTTGAGTTACCGAATCCGAAGCGGCAGATGGTTAAGCTGTCCGAGATCATCTCCAGTCAGCCCTATAACGACATGAGCAGCCCGCTGACCGTTTGTCTGGGTAAAGATATTGGTGGCCTGCCGGTGGTCGCCGATCTCGCCAAGACGCCGCACTTGCTGGTGGCGGGGACGACGGGGTCGGGCAAGTCGGTCGGGGTTAATGCGATGATCCTGTCGATGCTTTATAAATCGGATCCTGAGCAGGTTCGCATGATCATGGTCGACCCGAAAATGCTGGAGCTGTCGATTTACGAAGGCATCCCGCATTTGCTGACGCCGGTGGTAACCGACATGAAGCAGGCAGCAAATGCCTTGCACTGGTGTGTGACCGAGATGGAGAAACGCTACAAGCTGATGTCGGCGATGGGCGTGCGTAACATCGCGGGTCTGAACACCAAGATTCGTGATGCCGAAAAACGTGGAGAACATATCCCTAATCCGCTGTCGCTGACGCCGGAGGCGCCTGAGCCGCTGAAAACGATGCCGTTCATTGTGGTGATCATCGACGAGCTGGCTGACTTGATGATGGTCGTCGGCAAGAAGGTTGAAGAACAGATTGCCCGTCTGGCCCAGAAGGCGCGGGCATCAGGCATCCATTTGGTGCTGGCAACCCAGCGGCCGAGCGTTGATGTGATTACCGGCCTGATCAAGGCCAATATTCCGACGCGTTTGTCTTTCCAGGTATCGAGCAAAATTGACTCGCGGACCATTCTTGATCAGATGGGTGCTGAAGCCCTGTTGGGACAGGGTGACATGCTCTATCTCGCGCCGGGAACCGGCTATCCAACTCGGGTGCATGGTGCTTTTGTTTCTGATGACGAGGTTCATCGCGTTGTCGAGCATCTGAAAGCGACCGGCGCACCGGAATATATTGAAGAAATTCTCAATGGTGCAGCAGGTGGTGACGAAGAGGGTGGTGACGCTGAAGGCAATTCAGATGCCGAGAGCGACCCACTTTACGATCAGGCAGTTGATATCGTGCTGAAGAATAAGCGGGCGTCGATTTCGCTGGTTCAACGCCATTTGCGCATCGGCTACAACCGTTCGGCCCGTTTGATTGAGGCTATGGAAAAAGCAGGTCTGGTTTCTTCGATGGATGGTCGCGGTGGTCGCGAAGTGATTTCGCGCAAGGAAGCAGAATGAATTTTGCCCAAAAAGGCTTGTGCACCGTAGCATTCTTATTTTTTCCGTGGTCAGCACAAGCTGGCGCAATTGATCAGCTGCATCAGTTTCTGCAAAGCACCAAAACGCTTAAAGCTGATTTTGCCCAGACGGTGATTGCCAAAAATGGCCGCAAGCCGCAGCAATCGTCCGGTCAGGTCGCCATTTCACGACCCGGCAAACTGCGTTGGGATATTCAAAAACCTTACCCGCAATTGGTGGTGGGCGATGGCGAGAAAATCTGGATTTACGATCCGGAGTTGCAGCAAGTCACCGTTCGTAAGGCCGGGCAGGCGATTGGTGGCTCTCCGGCTGCGTTGCTGGCCGGCAGCAATGAGTTGGAAAAGAATTTCAAGCTGAGCGAAGCTGGCGAGTCCGAAGGCTTCAATTGGGTTGAGGCAATTGCCAAAGCCGACGACAGCGGCTTCGAAAAAATCCGTCTTGGCTTGGTTGGTTCTGATTTGAAGGCAATGGAGTTGTATGACAACTTCGGCCAGACAACGTTGATCCGTTTTTCACGGCTGGAGCGCAATGCAACCTTGCCGGCGACGACATTTAAATTTACGCCGCCAGCAGGGGTTGATGTGGTGGGCGAGTAGCTCGCTTAATTAAGCCCAGCCGATAGTTTCCGGCGGAATTCGCGGATTAGGTCGTCGTATTGATCGCTGCCGCCGAGGGCTTCAAATAGTTTGAGCAGGGTGGTGCGGCCGATGCCTTCGCCAAAGCTGCGGTCACGGATGGCGACTTCGAGTGCGGCTTCCATGGCTTCGCGGAATTTTCCTTGCGCGGCGTAGGCGTTGGCTAGCTCGATGCGGGCGGCGTGGTCGGCCGGGTTGGCAGCCAGTTTAGCTTCGATTTCGACGGTGTCAGCCGCGCCGGCGGCGAGTGCCAGGCGGGCACGTAGAGCGTTGGCGCGGTCCGGATGCTGGGTGTATTCACCACTCAAAAGCTGTTGCGCTTCTTCGTTGCGACCGAGTTGCATCATGACATCAACGGCGTCGAGCTGGATGGCTTGGTCATCCGGCTTGGCTTGGCTGGCTTCAACCAGCTTGGCGAGGGCTTCTTCGAGTTTGCCTTCGGCGAGTAGCGTGGCAGCTTCTTCGCGCAGGTTGCCACCGACTGGTGGTAAGGCAAAGCGGTCGAGGAAGGCACGAATTTGTGCTTCGGGTAGGGCACCAGTGAACTCATCGACCAGTTGGCCTTGAAAAAGCACTTTGACTGTTGGAATACTGCGCACGCCGAAATGCTGGGAAATTTCCGGGTTTTCGTCGGCATTGACCATGGCGCGCAGGAAACGTCCGGCGTATTCCCCGGCCAGCCTTTCGAGCAGGGGTTTGCG
>CAYRBE010000078.1:4743-9707 GCA_964422345.1 uncultured Dechloromonas sp. | reverse complement strand
GTATGCGAACCGATATAACCAGCACCACCAGTGACCAGAATCATGCCAAATTTCTCCATAAGTAAATTCAAAGCCATTTTTATTATTCCGTGAGCAAACCACTAAAGTCTTCTCACGCCATTGTTTTAGCATGGCTGTTTTCAGAACCGAATAACACCATGCGAATGAGCTCTGATGTGTCGGAACTGTAAATTTTTATACCAGCCACTCCAAAAAGACATTATTCCGCCATCCAAACCTCCATTTTCATCCCCAAAACCACTGAAAATGGCAAAACACGACTACTTCTCAATGATTTTGCAGTCAGGACACAAACCCGCCCGTCCTATTGATTAAATTACAACTCATCACAGCAACCGTCGGATAACCTGAAAATGAATTCACAGTTAAACCCCGATAGCCAAGAACTACTTGAACTAGAAAAGCGCTTGCTGCCCCCTTCAAAACAGCGATTGGCTCAACACTTAAAACTCCGTCTATGGCACATCTCTGCACAAGCTGGAAGTTTGAGCAAACGAGCAATCGATATCGCCATCGCGCTGTGCGCCCTATTTTTTCTGGCACCTTTATTCAGTCTGGTAGCACTATTAATCAAAGTGACTGATGGTGGGCCGGCTATGTTCTGGCAGGTTCGCGTTGGCAAATGGGGGAAGCCGTTTGCTTTCCCGAAATTCCGCTCGATGGTGGTTGATGCCGAAGTTCAGCGTCTTAAATTGGCCCAGAACAATCAGCACGGTGATGCAGGCGTTACATTCAAAATGAAGCATGACCCGCGTATTACTTGGATCGGCCGCATCATTCGTAAAACCAGTATTGATGAACTACCGCAACTGTGGTGCGTACTGAAAGGCGAAATGTCGCTGGTTGGACCACGCCCGGCACTGGTCAGCGAAGTTAAACGCTATAGCCTTGATGATCGTCGCAGGCTCGATATTACCCCGGGCCTAACCTGCACTTGGCAGGTATCCGGTCGATCTGAAATCCCATTCGACCAGCAATGTCGCCTCGACATCGAATATATCGAACAACAAAGCACCCGCCATGACATCAAATTGCTCCTTAAAACCATTCCGGCGGTGATTACGGGAAAAGGGGCCTATTGAATGAAGTTAACCTCCATGCCCATTCCTGCCGCTATCAAGATTCGCGGTATTCGCCTGAACAATCTCGCGATGGAAGATGCCCTGAATGCGATTGATGGTGCTCTGGTCAACAGGACACCGGTGAACATTGCTTTCGTCAATGCCGACTGTGTCAATCTAGCTGCACGGGATCCAGCTTATCAGGCGACGCTTGAGGCAATGGACTGGGTATTTATGGACGGAATCGGCATGAAACTCGCCGGTAAACTTCTGCATCAACCGGTTAGAGCCAATGTTAATGGCACTGACCTCTTTCCTCAACTGTGCACCGAGCTAGGGAAAAACGGCCGCCGTATTTTTTTACTCGGTGCGCAATCGGGTGTTGCGGATGCTGCAGCTGAGTGGGCGAAAACTCACCATCCAGGACTGGTCATTGCGGGCACCCAAAGTGGTTACTTCAGCGAGGCAGAAACGCCGACCATCCTTGAACGCATTCGCGAATCCCGCGCCGACGTCCTTTGTGTTGCCATGGGGGCGCCCCGACAAGAAAACTGGATTAACCAAAATGCTCAGGCTTGTGGTGCGACCGTGACCCTGGGCGTGGGCGGTCTATTCGACTATTACTCAGGCAATATCCCGCGAGCCCCCTATTGGATGCGTCGTCTGGGGCTGGAGTGGATATTCCGCCTGATTCAAGAACCGGGACGCCTTTGGAAACGCTATCTGCTCGGTAACTGGATATTCATTGCGCGCGTTACAACCGACCGACTGCGTCAGCATTTATCAGGGAAAAACTCATGAAACGCCCGGAATCAAAAACGGCCATTTTTTTGATCGGTTGGAATGGGCAAAACGAAGCGCCAATGCTCAGAAAAGTGCGATCCCTCTTACCCTTTATTGACAAACCGATGCTGCAAATAGCAACCGAGGCCCTGGTGCGCTTAGGTTGTCATCGCTTCCATGTTTTTCTCGATGATGAACCAGAATCAGCACGACAATTTCTTGGCAATGGTGAACGTTGGGGA
The DNA here is from genome assembly GCA_964422345.1 of uncultured Dechloromonas sp. Lineage (GTDB taxonomy): Bacteria > Pseudomonadota > Gammaproteobacteria > Burkholderiales > Rhodocyclaceae > Azonexus. Next base: position 7,600 of record CAYRBE010000078.1, on the reverse strand, counting down.
ATCGATATTACTTATCACTATCGCGACGAAGAAAAGGGCCTTTTCACTAACCTGAAACGTCTCAAACTGTTACCTGACGAAGCATACTGGCTGGCGTCTGCCGAATGTATTCCAAGTGAGCTGATCAATCCTGTGGCAAATAAATATTTCGCCGTGGATTCAGCATTTTGCTGGCAAACAGGCGCAGAAAAATGCTGGTCCGGTTGGGGGATTTTACTTGGCCAAACGATCAATGAATTCAGTCACCTTAACAGCCGTCAATCTATAAATAGTGCAATCGTCGAGGATCGGCGCATTAACCTTCAACAAAATACCGCACTGTTCGACCTGACTAATGACCAGCGCTATCTGGAGAGCAGCATTCGCCGACTGCAATCGCTGGCTAAAGATGCTGGCAACAATATTATGATTACCCGCGGCGCCCGAATTCATCCGAGCGCCCAACTCACTGGGCCTGTTTATATTGGTGCAAATGCCCGTATCGAAGCAGATGCAATCGTCGGTCCCAATGTAGTGATCGGTCACGACACCATCGTCGACACAAAAGCCGAAATTCGCGATAGCGTAATCCTTCCCGAAACCTATGTAGGTGGCAGCCTTTTCCTTGAGCAAGTGGTAGCCGCCCCAGGCGCACTCGCCAGTATCAAAAACAATACCTTACTCAGCAAAATTGAGCCCCATTTACTCACATCTTCATTCACCGGGAATCACAAACATTATTTCTGGAGGCATCTGAACGTGATTCTGTTACGCCTTTTACTTTGTCCTCTGTTCGTCGCCTGCCGCCTGATGATGAAAGATACGGAGAATAGTTTCCGTACCGAAAAAAAACTACGGGTTTTCAGTCCAACCTCGAATGGACAACCACCTGAAATCATAGTCTTGCCTATCGCCTACACAACACACCAATACCCTCCCCTTCTTCAACAAGGCTGGCTAGAACATTTTGTACTTATTTTTTATCCAAATCTGAATGCAATCGCCAAAAACCAGATCAAGTTATTCGGCCTCGAATTACGTGATGTATCTGACGTCGCTAAACTTCCTGAATATTGGCAATCGCTCTACTATGCACATTCCAGTGGTTTATTAAATGAATCGATATTAGAACCCGCTTTATCTACTGACGCTTCAGTTCGTTATGCCAATGACGTATCGATTGTCGCAGGTTTGCCAAGCAAGAAAAAATGGAAAATCATGGTCAATTACCTTGGCCATGTCATAAACGATTTCGGCCGACTATTTTGGTCGCCCCTAATTTCGAAATAAAGATACAAATTTTCATCTTATTTTTTTACCGATCAAAGGAGATCACCATGAAACTGAATACACAGGCCCTCGAAAACGCTTCCGGAGTTCTCATTACAATTGAGGATCAGAACCTCGATGCTGGAAACAGCAAGGTTTTCAAGGAAGAAATTCAGCATCATCTCGACAGCAACACCCTAGCAATCCTTGACCTGAGTGCTTTAAAATTTGTTGATAGCTCAGGACTCGGCGCACTCCTCTCCTGCCTACGCATCATGAACAACAAAGAAAGCCAACTCAAACTAATCGGACTGACAAAACCCGTTCGAGCATTATTTGAACTCGTTCGTATGCATCGAATTTTCTCCATTTACAACTCTTTGGAAGAGGCACAGGCCTCAATCTAACCCGCCCCCGGACCTGCCGATTTCCTTGTCAAATTGTTCACATCAAGATTGCAACCATGCCCACTCGCATATCTAACAGCCAGACTACCCTCCCGAGCAAAATTCTGATTGTTGATGATGAACGATCCAATCTTTTGGTTTGCCAAGCGGCACTCAATCATTATCAGATTCTGATGGCAAGTTCAGGAGAAGAGGCTTTAGCTGTCGCTATTGCTGAGAATCCTGATTTGATCATTCTTGACATCATGATGCCAGGTATGGACGGCTTCGAAACAGCAGAACATTTAAAATGTGACAAGCAGCTTTCTGCAACCCCGATCATCTTTCTTTCGGCGCTTAATGATAACAATTCAAAAATCAAAGGACTCACTCTAGGTGCAATAGATTTTATTTCAAAACCAATGAATCTAACGATATTGCGTCATAGAGTTGCCAATATTCTTGAACGTGAACAGTCGCGAAAAAAGACAGATTTGTACAACCGTCAATTGCAGCAATTACTCTCTGAGCATAAATCACTCATCAACACGCTGGACTCAGCTTTCAATGTTACCAATGACAGTCTGATCATTACCAATAACCTATTTATTATAGAAAGGGTAAATACAAATGCAGTAGAAATGTTTTCTTCCTACACAGAGAATTTGCTGAATATAGATATTTCTAAATTTTCTTTATATGACTTAAATGACAAGCCCATTGCCATTAGTAATCTGATAACAAACCCAATCCCGTTTCAAGGCAAATTATTGTTGCCGAATTACGAAACATTATTCGTAAATATCTCAGCTCGTATTTATAACATTAATAAAAATCAGTCAAATATTTTATTTTCTTTACAAGATATTAAGGCTCGTCTGGATCTAGAAACGCAAAATAGACAAGCCAACAATACTCTTCTCGACATGGCACATGAGCTCCGCTCCCAAAAAGATGCTATCGACAAACATGTCCAAGTCAGTATTACCAACTGTCACGGGGTAATCACGTATGCCAATGAACAGTTCTGCGAAGCATCGGGCTACGCTCATGAAGAATTAGTGGGAAATACTCACCGACTCATCAAATCAAACATTCATCCGCCAGCGTTTTATAAAAATTTATGGCAGACCCTGATTTCCGGCAAGACATGGAAAGGGGAGATGGTCAATAAAAAATCTAACGGCGAACTTTACTGGCTAAGCTCAACTATAGTTCCATGG
>CAYRBE010000078.1:0-4643 GCA_964422345.1 uncultured Dechloromonas sp. | reverse complement strand
ATAACGGCCGCCATGATCGGGGCTGGTATCAAAAACTCTTACCGCCGGCAATTTGTCGAGCACATGACCACTACCCAAGGGGCTTTTTTCCCTTCGCCAGCAGCACTGATCAATGCTATTCATCAGGAAGTAACGCCAGAACTTATCAAGTTTAATAGCTTCGTTACCCTCTCTTTGTTACGTTTTGATCATAAGGCAATGACTCTTACCATGGTCAATGCAGGGCACACCCCAGCCTTGCAGATATCGAAGAACAGTCAGCAATTGGCAAATTTATCGGGCGACAATTTACCGATAGGCGTCATTGAAAATGAAATCTATCAAGAACATGTGTTTCCGATAATGATTGGTGACAACATCCTGATCTATTCAGACGGAATTTCTGAATCAATCAACCCACAAGGTGACTTTTACGGCGAAAAACGGATTGAGTCGATACTTCAGTTAGGGCAACAACTCGGCGCATCCTCATCCATCCTGCTGCACTCATTGCGTAGTGATATCCATGACTTTACCGAGCGTCTAGATGGCAGCGATGACCGGACGGCCATTGTTGTCCAGATCCGCCCAGTACGTTCACAGAAACGCGGCAAGATTACAGACCGCAAGGAACCAGAACATATCGACTTACCCCGTCAATTCAAAGCACTCGAACACTTGCGTCAGCGTATCGCCGTTCTGGCACAGGATCAACCGGAGGAGTCCATACAAGCCTTGACTCTAGCCGCCTTCGAGGCCGCCACTAACATTATCCGCCATACCCCAGAAAAGCTTCAAAATGCCAACTTTACCGCCGTACTTAAACGAGACGAGCATGAATTGAGCGTCAACTTGGTCTACGCAGGTCAACCTTTCGTCCAAAATGCACCACCCGCGCCGGATTTCAGCGGCGAATCGGAGGGGGGATTTGGCCTTTTCATTATCGAGAACACCGTCGACCGCGTCATCTACAGTCAGCCAATGCCCGGCTTGGCCAGTATTCTCATGATAAAGAAATTTCAATCGACTCAAGATTCAGTGATTAACTAGCCCGTGACCGCATCTTCCCTCACGCCACTGTTGCGCCAGATACTCGGCAGCTTAACGCAGGCTGATCCGCCTGCGCTATCAGAGGAAGAGCAATCCCTGCTCGCAGAGTTGGCCAGACACAGCACTTCCCTACATAACCCACTAAGCGCGAACCACTTGCAGCAACGTCGTAGAGAACGCGCGCTTCAGGTTCACTTCGACTACGCACTCAGTGGCATTATCGAAGCCGATGCAGAAGGGAATATCCTTGATGCCAACTCTGCCGCTAGCAGCATTAGCAACCGGCATCGAAAGCAACTATTGGGGATGCAGATTCAGGATATTTTTTCTGAAAACAGTACCCAGCAGACGGCCGCACATTTTGTCTTGCTCGCCGAACAGGGCATCAATCAGGCCGAATTAACCATGCTTGGCGACGACGGACTACACAACATCACGTTGTCATCAATTCAGGCAGACGAAGATCTCTTTCTACATGTCATCGACGATGTGACTGAAGCCCGACGTCTATCGCAAGAGTTACTAGCGGCACGACATGCGGCCGAATCTGCCAATGCGGCAAAAGGACGATTTCTCGCCAACGTAAGCCATGAAATCCGCACACCGATGAACGGCATCATCGGACTGACCCAACTCGCCTTGATGACTTCGCTGGATGCACAGCAACGCGACTATCTGAACAAGATTGCTCAGTCCGGACGTACCTTACTTGCCATGCTCAATGATCTGCTCGACTTCGCCAAGATCGAAGCTGGCAAACTCGAATTTGAGCAACGGTCAGTCGACTTGTACGCCATCCTCGAGGAGCTTTCGGTGATTTGCGCTCAATCGGCCCCCAACCAGCGTTTGGAAGTTATTTTTGACATTACCCCGGAAGTCCCTCGCTGGATTATCAGTGATCAACTGCGTCTGACACAGATTCTCATCAATCTGCTCGGCAATGCTGTCAAATTTACCGAGCGCGGACAAATCCGGCTCAATATTGATGTCGATGCTACGGTGGACCGCAAAATTCTAACTATTTCCATTGCGGACACCGGTTGCGGCATCAGTACCGAAACTATTGCCCGTCTGTTCCAACCCTTTACCCAAGCCGATGCAGGCACAACAAGAAGATTCGGCGGCACAGGCCTCGGACTGGCCATTGCCCGGCAACTGGCACAAGGTTTGGGTGGCGAACTATCGGTCAATTCGACACTTGGTGTGGGCAGCATATTTAAGCTTGAATTTCCCTTACTACCGGCCACCGGCCAAGCTGAAGGGAAGACCAGCCCTCTTAACCAAAACCTTACTATCCTCATCGAGAATGCCTGCCCCCATCAGACCCAAGCCATAACGCACTTGATCACAGCCCTTGGCGGACGAACAACAGATGGCAGCGACCCCCATATCCCGCTGTACGTCTGGTCGCCAGAGTCACCGGACAAACAACGCCTAGAAGCAGCCATCGACGGGGGAGAAACGCTGCTCTTACTGGCTGATCCAGAATCATCGCTCACCTTGCGCGCACGATGTGAAGGCCATTTGAATATTGCCGTCCTCAGTCGCCCATTGACCCCACTTGCCTTGCACAATGCCTGCCTGCATCTCGGTCAACCGGCCGCACCGGCAAGCACTGTCAGTGACGCGGAAATTCCGACAGAGTTTCGCGGTGCCTATGTTGCAGTAGCTGAGGACATTCTGGTTAATCAGCAAGTCATCTGCGGTTTGCTTGAACGGGCAGGCATTAAAGTGTTGCTGGCCAACAATGGAAGGGAACTACTCGATAGTCTAGCCGCAAGCAACACACACCCCGAATTGATACTGATGGATGTGCATATGCCGGAACTAGATGGCTTTGCTGCTACCCGAATCTTGCGTGAACGTGGATTCCGCCAACCGGTGATTGCGCTGTCAGCTGGAGCCGGCAAAGAAGAGCAGGCACAATGTCTGGCCGCCGGCATGAGTGATTTTCTTGCCAAACCGATTGATCTTGATGAACTCTGGGGGGTTCTGACTTGCTGGCTAGCCCCACGCAGCTCAATCGCACCGTTTCCAGAGCAAACACCCGGAGATCAGGCTGATCTCACCCTCCCGGACTGGCTCGCAGCTTGCGGCATGAATGTCAGCGCCGCCCTGGAGCGCTTCCTCGGCAACAGCGATGCACTTCTTCGTGGCATTTCAAGTTTTTGTATCCAACACGCCACAGCCACTGAACGGCTTCAACACTTTTTAGACCAGCGTGACCAAGCCGCCTTCCTGCATGTCGCCCATGCTGTCAGAGGAAGTGCCGCCACGATGGGTTTCGAGTCACTAGCCAACGTGTGTCGACAAGCCGAAAACCTGCCCGCAGAACGCTGGCTGAGCGATGCACCTAGCCTTATCCGTCATATTGACCAGACATTGAGCCCAATCATTCAAGCTCAGGCGACTTATTCATCTCAAAATTAGAAAACGACCGACCATGACCCATCCGCTTGCCGGCCTTCCGGCCCAGACTGAACATCTCACCGATATCAATGCGCTCCTCGCCGCTTATCAAGAACAACCAGATGCCGGCATTGCATCGCAAAGAATCAGCTTTGGGACCAGCGGCCATCGCGGCAATGCTTTTTCGCACAGCTTCAATGATGCCCATATCGCGGCGGTAATACAGGCGATTGTTGAATACCGCCAGCAACAAAATATCACGGGCCCTCTGATGCTAGGCAAGGATACTCATGCACTATCAACTCCGGCGGAACAGACCGCACTCGCCGTACTGGCAGCTAACGAGGTACCAACCTGGATTCAGGAAGCGGATGGCTATACGCCGACACCGGTCATTTCGCGCGCCATCATTCGCTACAACCGCGCTCACCCCGATTCGCCCGCCGACGGCATTCTGCTCACCCCGTCGCACAATCCGCCTCAGGATGGCGGGATCAAATACAACCCGCCCTGCGGCGGCCCGGCTGACACCGATGTCACCCGATGGATCGAGCAGCGCGCCAACCAGTTGCTGGCCGAGGGCAATCGTGACGTGCGCCGTCTGCCCGAAGCAGCCGCAGCCAGCCATCCAGCGATCAAGGCGGTCGACTTTGCTGCTGATTACATTGCAGATCTGGCGCAAGTCATCGACATGGCGGCCATTGCCCGTGCCGGTCTGTCCATCGGCGTCGACCCGCTGGGTGGCGCTGCTGTGGCCTACTGGACACGTATAGCGGCGCATTACGGATTGAATCTGAGCGTCGTGAATGCAGCGGTCGACCCGCAATTTGCCTTCATGCCGCTCGATCACGACGGAAAAATCCGCATGGATTGTTCCAGCCCATTCGCGATGGCCAATCTGGTCGCACTGAAATCGCGCTTTGCCATCGCCTGGGGGAATGATGCTGATGTCGACCGGCACGGCATCGTCACGCCGACGCACGGACTGCTTAACCCCAATCACTTTCTCTGTGTTGCCATTCACTATCTGCTGACGCACCGCCCGCAATGGTCTGCTGATGCAAAAATCGGCAAGACACTGGTTTCCAGTTCGCTGATCGATGCGGTGGCCGGCGAACTGCAACGCACGGTGTACGAAGTACCGGTCGGCTTTAAATGGTTTGCCGACGGTCTACTGCGTGGCGAACTGTGTTTTGGTGGCGAAG
>CAYRBE010000077.1:0-9710 GCA_964422345.1 uncultured Dechloromonas sp. | reverse complement strand
AGTTCCGGTCTGCATGAGCCTTCCTATTTTGCCCAAATGTGGCGTGATCTCAAGGCGCACGGCACATGGGAAGGGGAAATTCATGATCGCCATAAAAGCGGTAAGACCTATCCCAAATATTTACGTATTAACGCAATTGATCAGGCTGGTACGGGCCAGCCTAGTCACTATGTTGCTGTTTTTGCTGATATCAGCGAGCAGAAGGCGCAGCAGGCGCAAATTGAACATCTGGTCAATTACGACGCGCTAACCGGTTTGCCTAACCGCGTAGCGCTTGAGGCTGCGCTGGCCGGGGCACTGGTCCGGGCTGAGCATCAAATGCACAAACTCGCCGTATTGTTTCTTGATCTTGATAATTTCAAGACAATCAATGATTCATTGGGTCACAGTGTGGGTGATCAATTGCTATGTGAAGTGGCTGATCGCTTGCGCGCCGCCTGCCGAGAGAGTGATCGGATTGCCCGGCTCGGTGGTGACGAGTTTGTGATTGTTTTCGACGCGATCACTGAAGTTGATGAAATCAGCCATCTGGCCCAGACCATCCTGAAGTCGATCAATCAACCCTATCGGATTGATGCGCACGAACTGCACACCAGTCCGTCTATGGGGATCAGCCTGTTTCCTGATGACGGGCGTGATGTTTCAACCATGATGCGGCATGCCGATACGGCAATGTATTACGCCAAGTCAGCCGGGCGTAATTGTTATCAGTTTTTTTCTGAGCCAATGAATGATGCGGCGAACAAGCGCCTGCATCTGGAAAATGAACTCTGGCGGGCGCTGGCTGAAAATCAGCTGACCCTGCACTATCAACCCCAGGTTGATCTGTTTTCTGGCAAGGTGGTTGGCGTTGAAGCCTTAATCCGCTGGAACCACCCTGAGCGCGGCATGGTTCCCCCGGTTGAATTTATTCCGGTGGCTGAAGAGTGTGGCTTGATTCTGCCGATTGGGCATTGGGTGCTGGTCACTGCCTGCCGCCAAGCAAAAGAATGGCTAGATGCCGGCACTGATATTGGCGAGATGGCGGTCAATATTTCAGCGCATCAATTCCGCCAGCCTGAGTTTGCCGAGTCAGTACGTCAAGTATTGGCTGACACCGGCTTGTCCGGTGAGCGTCTGGAGTTGGAAATTACCGAAAGCGCCGTAATGAGCAGCGCCGATACCGCAATTGAAACGCTTCATCAGTTGAAGGCGATGGGCGTCAAGCTGGCAATTGATGACTTTGGCACCGGCTATTCCTCGCTCTCGTATTTGCGCCGTTTCCCGGTGGATCGTTTGAAGATAGACCGTTCTTTCGTGACTGATATCGACAGCGACGTCGATGCCGCCTCTCTGGTGACTGCCATTATTACTTTGGGCCGCTCGCTGGGCCTGCGCTTGGTTGCCGAGGGCGTTGAAACCTTGGGGCAGGCAGATTTCCTGCGCGACCAGTCGTGTGAGCGGGTTCAGGGCTTTCACTTCTACCGGCCGAGCAACGCAGATGACGCCTTAAAAATATTGCAAAAAGAGCATGAGCACCTCGGCTGAAGATCGATTTCTCTATATTATTGCCGGATACCTTGAGGTGACCGCGCCGGATGCCACGTAATTCAACAAATTTGTCCTTGCTGGATGCAGATATCCAGCAACGCATGCTGGAAGATCAGGCTATTCTTGATCTGGCCACTGTCGGCATTTTGTTTACCCGTGATCGTGTCTACAAACGGGTAAATCAGCGGGCTGCTGAAATGTTCGGCTACAGTGCTGATGAACTCATTGGGCAGCGGGCCGAAATTCTTTCAGTGAGCGATGAGGCCTATCGCACATTGGCTTTTGCGGCCATTGACTGCCTCAAGGCGAATCAAACCTTCCATTACGAATGCGAGATGCGGCGTCGCGATGGCTCGCATATCTGGGTCAAATTTTCAGCGCGTGGTATTGAGAAGGGCCGCCCCGAAATGGGCGCAATCTGGATTGCCGAAGACGTCACCGAGCAGCGTGCTCTGCATGAGGAGCGGCAGCGTGCCTTGCTTGAAGTGAATGGCATTCTGAATACGGCGGTATTCGGTGTGGCTTTGCTGCGCCACCGAAAGATTGACCGTTGTAACCGGCGGATGGAAGAGCTGTTTGGGTTTGCTGAAGGCACGATGGCCGGACGTACAACCCGCGTTTGGTATGCCGATGAGCAAATTTGGGAGTTTGTCGGCAAGGATGTTTATCCAGAAATGGCGGCGGGGCGTGAAGTCTTCCGTGAGTTCTGGTTTCAGCGCCAGGATGGCTCAAAATTCTGGGGGCGTTTGGCCGGTCGGGCCTTTGATCCGGGTAATCCTTTTGCCGGTTCGGTCTGGATTATTGAAGACCTGAGCGTAGAAAAAGCAGCGCGGGAACAATTACAGCTCGCCCACAAAATTTTCGAGGTCAATTCGGAAGCCATTATGGTGACCGATGCCGAGAATCGTATCGTTCAGGTGAACGCGGCATTTCAAAAAATTACCGGTTATGACGAGGCTGAGGTGATGGGGCGTGACCCCAAATTGCTTGGTTCCGGTCGTCACGATGGCGCTTTCTTCAAAAATATGTGGCAGGCCTTGTCGGATCGCGGCCATTGGACGGGTGAGATTTGGGATAAGCGCAAGGATGGCAGCGAATATCCTAAGTGGGTTCGGGTCGACACAATTCGTGATCCGGAAGGCTGTATTTCCCATTATGTCACTGTTTTTTCAGATATTTCCGAGCGCAAGGCGAGCGAAGAGCGTATCCGCCATCTCGCACAGCACGACGCATTAACCGGCCTGCCGAATCGTTTTACGCTGGCGGCGCATCTTGAGCACGCACTGGCGCGGGCTGAGCGTAGCGGTGAAAAAGTCGGCCTAATGTTTATTGATTTGGATAACTTCAAGACAGTCAACGATACGCTGGGTCACCATATTGGCGACCGTTTGTTGTGTGAAGTCGCCAAGCGTATTGGCCGTGCCGTGCGTAAGTCAGACATCGTAGCGAGAATCGGCGGTGATGAATTTGTGGTTGTACTGGAGTCGACCAAAGTTGAGAGCGACGAAGGTATGGTCGCGCAAAAAATCATTGATCAGTTGGGCGAACCCATCGTCATCGACGGCAACGTGCTGCATACGACACCTTCAATTGGTCTGGCCATTTTCCCTGAGGACGGTGATAGCGCCGAAGTCTTGATGAAAAATGCCGATGTGGCGATGTATCACGCCAAGAGTGCTGGGCGAAACAACTATCAGTTTTACACCGAACATATGAATCACGCCGCAGCGGTGCGGGCGCAAATGGAAGGGCGTTTGCGGGCAGCGTTATCAGGTGATGAGTTTTTGCTTCACTACCAGCCGCAGATCAATCTGGCGACCGGTAAAGTGAGCGGTATTGAGGCCTTGATCCGTTGGCAGAATCCGGAACTGGGTTTGGTTTCGCCAGCCAACTTTATCCCGCTCGCCGAAGAGGTCGGGCTCATTGTGCCGATCAGCGCCTGGGTGCTTGAGAATGCCTGTAAGACAGCAAAACTTTGGTGTGAGCAAGACATTGCGTTTGAATGCATGTCAGTCAATATTTCCCCGCAGGAATTTCGTCAGCGTAATTTCCCGGAAATGGTTGAGGCGGTGTTGCTGAAAACAGGTTTGCCAGCGGCGCGTCTTGAGCTGGAAATTACTGAAAGCACGCTGATGGATTCCGCTGATACCACGGTCGAAATGCTTTTGCGCCTCAAGGCGCTGGGTGTCACCTTGGCAATTGATGATTTTGGTACGGGCTATTCGTCGCTCGGCTATTTGAAGCGTTTCCCGATTGATCGTCTGAAAATTGACCGGTCTTTTGTTCGCGATCTGGAAACCGATGCTTCCGATGCTGCAATTTCGACTGCGGTAATCGCTCTGGCGCATTCTCTTGGCTTGCAGGTGGTTGCTGAGGGCGTTGAAACTCAAGGTCAGGCAGATTTTTTGCTCCAACGCGGTTGTGATAGCGTTCAAGGTTATTTGTTTAGCCGCCCGGTTCCCGCAGAGCAGGCCGCGGCTTATTGTCGTCAGATCGGCCAGTAATAAGGCTGAGTGCTACACCCCAAGGGTACTTCCTGCGGGGCGCGGTGCACGGCTCATTTAGGGGAAAAACCAAATGAAAATCGGATTTATTGGCCTAGGCATCATGGGGCGCCCAATGGCGCTGAATCTGCTCAAAGGTGGCCATCAGCTTACGGTCTGGGCGCGACGTGAAGTCTCCATGGCGCCGCTGCTCGAAGCCGGGGCGCAAGGTGCAAAAAGTCCGGCTGAGGCGGCTCAGGGTGTTGATCTAGTGATTTCCATGGTGGCCGATGCACCGGATGTTGCCGAGGTGATGCGAGCCGTGGCGAGCGCTGCCAGCCCCGGATTGGTCGCGGTCGACATGAGCACGATTTCTCCAGCGGCCGCCCGAAAAATAGGTGAGGATCTCGCTGCGAGTGGCGTGGATTTTATTGATGCCCCGGTCTCCGGTGGCGAGGTTGGCGCGATTGCTGGCACATTGTCGATCATGGCCGGTGGTTCAGAAGCCGGTTTTTCCCGCGCCAAGCCAGCTTTTGAGTGCATGGGTAAGAATATCGTCCATGTCGGCGAATCAGGTGCCGGGCAGGTGACCAAGGCAGCAAACCAGATTGTCACCGGGATGGGCGTGCTGGCAGTAGCCGAAGCCTACGCTTTTGCTTCGAAAAACGGCGTTGATTGCAGGAAGGTGCGGGAAGCGTTGTTGGGTGGTTTTGCCTATTCAAAAATCCTCGAAAATCACGGCCAGCGCATGCTCGATCGAAATTTCAAGCCGGGTTTCAAGAGTTGGATGCACGAGAAAGACCTCAATATTGTCATGCAGACCGCGCATGAGTTGGGTGTGTTTCTTCCCGGCTCAGCGGCCACAGCGCAGATGTTCAACGCCATGGTCGGTTCAGGGCTGGGCGAGGAAGACTCGATTGCTGTTCTCAAGTTGCTTGAAAGCTTGTCAGGGCAGGCATGAGAGTTGGTTTCATCGGCCTGGGCGTAATGGGCCATCCGATGGCCGGTCATTTGCAGCGGGCCGGACATGAATTGTTCATCTGGGCACGTCGCCCCGATGTGCTCGTAGATTTTCCCGTCACGCGCTGCGCCACACCGGCTGAGTTAGGCCGACTGTGTGATGTGGTGTTTACCATGGTGACCTCCAGCGAGGATGTCGAGGCGCTTGCCTTGGGTTCCGCTGGGTTGGTTGAAGGTATGGCACCGGGCAGCGTTTTGATTGATTGCTCTACGATTGCGCCGGATATGGCGCGTTCGATCGCCGCGCGCTTGGCCGATAAAGGCATTTCCATGCTTGATGCCCCGGTATCGGGAGGCGTACAAGGGGCAATTGATGCCACGCTGGCGATTATGGTCGGTGGCGACGAAAATGTGCTAGCCCGTGTTGAGCCGCTGTTGGCGTGTCTTGGCAAACGGATTGTCCATGTTGGCCCGAATGGGGCCGGGCAGGTTGCCAAAGCGTGTAATCAGATGATTATGGTGGCGGCAATTCAGGCTGCTGCTGAGGCAATGCGCTTGGCGGCCGCTTCTGGATTACAATGCGATAAGGTTCAACAGGCGCTGGCAGGGGGCTCCGCCGCATCACGGGTGCTTGATGTCATGGGCAAACGGATGGTTGAACGCGATTTTGCAGCAGGAATTGAGGCACGACTGCATCACAAAGATTTTGGACTGGTTTTGCAGGCAGCACGGCAGTCAGGTACGCCGACACCATTGGCCGCAGTGGTGGGGCAGCAACTTAACGCATTGATGGCGCAGGGTTGGGGGCGGGATGATACGTCTTCATTGTTGCGTGTTTTAGAAAACTCATGAATCAGATTGATATTCTTGTTGAAGCCAACGTCGATGGGCGTTTCTTAACTACAGGCCCGCGACCGGTAGCGTTTATGCTTTCGGGATTTGCGCGCGAGAACGAGCAGTTTTCGGTGGTGTTCAACCGGGGTACGGACATGTATCTCAGTACCTTGATCGCCATTGATTCAGAAAAGGGCCGCTTGATTTTTGACTACAGCGGCAGCAATGAAACCAACAAGGGCGTGCTGGCCAGTGAGCAGTGCGTTTTTGTCGGGCGTCCCGGTGGTATCACTGTCCAGTTTACCTGCGGACAGGCGACTGAAATTATGTACGAGGGAGCCAAGGCATTTTCTGCTCCTATGCCGAAGTTGGTTATCCGCATGCAGCGGCGTGAATTTTTCCGGATTTCTACACCCCGAATTCGGCCCTTGATGTTTTTTGGGCGTTTGCCTGATGACAGCTTGCTTAACCTTCCTGCCCACGATATTTCGGTCGCCGGAATTGGTCTTGATGCAGTCGCGCTACCCGATGGGCTGGAGTTTGGTCTTGTCCTGACTAACTGTCGCTTGACCTTGCCTGACGACAGCAATGACCTGTTCTTTTCTGCAACCCTGCGCCACCTGCGTGAGCACGAAGTCCGTGGTGGTCTTCTGCAATGGCGGATTGGCTTGCAGTTTAATAAGCTTGCTGGTGCCGATGAGGGTAGGGTGCAGCGCTACATTGCCAAACTGGAACGCGAGCGTAACGACCTCAGATAGTCGTTGTTTAGACTAAGCCGCTTGGCGTTTGAGCAGCACGGTCAAAATCGGCGGGGTGATCAGCGTGGTCAGGATGACCATGATGACGATGACCGAAAACATGGCTTCGTTCATCACGCCGAGATTTTTGCCGACCATCGCAAAAATTAGTCCGACCTCACCGCGCGGCACCATGCCCCAGCCGACCAGCCAGGGGTTTTTCCCCTTGCCGGCAGCAAAGCCGGCGACCAGCTTGCCAATGACAGCTGCGGTAGTCAGGCCGAGTGCAACTGCCACAACTTTCGGGTCGGCCAGCGCATTCAAATCCACCTGCATGCCGGTCAGGACAAAAAAGACCGGAACGAAGAAGTAGCCAATTGGCTCAATCAGGTGTTCGTGCTGGTGGCGGGTGTGGCGGACCAGCACTTCGTGGATTTCCGCTTGCTTTGCCGGGTCTGTTTTGCCTGAACGAACCAGTGATTCAATGTCCTGAACCAGTTTTGGCGTTTCAAATTCCTTGAGGAAGATTGGCTCAAAGAGCAGGCCGGCAGCAAAGGCGCCGATAATCGGGGCCAGGCCGGCAGCGTGGGCCAGCCAAGCCATGAACAGGCCGGCGACCAGAACCAGTGAAAAAAGCATCGAATGGCTGTTATCCAGCCGGGAGACCCAGCGCAGCAGATAAGGTGCAATCGCGCGGCCAATGGCAATTGAGCCACCAAGGAAAATCACCGCCTTGGCAATAATCAGGGCGACATCGACCAGACTGACGGTTCCCGCCTGAACCAGGCTTGAAACCACCGCCAGAATAACCAGCCCGAGCACATCGTCAATGACGGCCGCGCCCAAAACGATCTGGGCTTCCGGCATCTTCAGCTTGCCGAGATCACGGAAAACCCGGCCGGTGATGCCGACCGAAGTTGCCGCTAGCGTCGCGCCGAGGAAGAGGTAGGCATTGAAATCCATTCCCGGCAGCAGCAGAGGGCCGGCAACAAAAGCGCCAAGGGCAAACGGAACGATGATGCCGACCGTACCGACCATAGAAGCCTTCACGCCGACTTTGACCAGATCACCAAGCCGCGTTTCAAGCCCGATTTGCAGCAGTAGAATAATCACCCCAAGCTCCGCCATGAACAGGATGATCGGGTCTTTGGCAATATGGTCGAAATAATGGAAGCCGAGCAGGCTGAGGTTGCCCAAAACAACGCCAAGCAATAGTTCGCCAAGAACGGCGGGGAAGCCGATGCGCTGGGCGAGCGGGGCAAAGAGCCGGGCGGCGAGGATGATGATGCTTAGCCACAGCAGGTTTTCGCCAACTACGTCAGAACCTGCGGCCAGTGCTGGCCAGGCCGCAGCCAGCAGGGCGATTGGGAGAAGTCGGCGAAAGCTCGTGGTGTTCATTGAAATCCTTAGTAGGCTGCTCCGGCTGGAACTATGCGTTGAGCCGAGGGGTCAGCCGCTTGCATACTACGTGCAGGGGCTTCAGGATGCCAGCCGAGAAGCACCGCCATCACCGCAAAACCAACGACGTAGGCGACGGCGACGTGCCAGCCGTGGCGCAACCATTGGCCGACCGACTTGGCTTCCGGGAACATGTTGGAGAGGGCGACGCCTGCCGAGGAACCGAACCAGATCATCGAGCCGCCAAAGCCGACGGCGTAAGCGAGGAAGCCCCAGTCGTAGCCGCCTTGCTTGATGGCCAGTGCAGTCAGCGGAATGTTGTCGAAAACAGCGGAAACAAAGCCGAGGCCGAGGGCGACGACCATCGAGGCCGGGGGGAGTTCTTCAACCGGCATCATTGAGGCGCACATGACCAGCGAGAGCAGGAAAATTGTCCCTTTGGCGGTTTCCGGCATGATTTCCCAGTCCGGGCGGCGCAGGCCGATGGAAAGAATAATCGCCACCCAGACGGCGACACCGATAAAGGGGAAGTGGTCAGCCAGATGGTTGAATTTGATGTTGATGACCACATTGGTGGCAATCGCTGACACCAGAATCAGGCCAACAATGCCGAGCCGGGTCCAGTCGACCTTGGTGTGCTCGTGGGCGTGCTTGATGATTGGTGAGTAGGCGTGCTGTTGCTTGGCTGCAATGATCCCCGAAATACAAACGGCAACTGCCGAGGCAACGTAGGCATGGAAAACCTGAACCGGTGAGACACCGGAAATCCAGATCATCGTGGTTGTCGTGTCGCCGACGACCGAGCCGGCACCGCCAGCGTTCGAGGCGGCGACAATGCCGGCCAGATAACCGATGTGTACCTTGCCCTTGAACAATTGGTGGGCCATCGCGCCACCAATCAATGCGGCAGCGATATTGTCGAGGAATGCCGAGATCACGAAGACCATGAGCAGCAGGACGAAGCCGCCTTTCCAGTCGCTTGGCAGATATTTCGGCAAGATGACCGGAACATGGCTTTTCTCGAAGTGGCGAGAGAGCAGGGCAAAGCCCATCAGCAGGCAGAACAGGTTGGCCAGGGTCACCCATTCATGGCCAATGTGGCCGATCAAACCGCCAACGCCAGCCCCGGTTTTGAAGCCAGTAAAGATGATTTTGTAGAGCGCAATCGACACCGCGCCGGTCAGGGCGACATAGAGCGTCGAATTGTGGAGCAGGGCAACGCCGAGCAGGGTCAGGGCAAAGAGAATGAACTCGATCTGGATGCCGGCGATGGCCGGGCCGCTGGCGGCAAGGGCAGGTAGCGCGAAAAGGGCTAGGGCGAGGCCGAAGATAGGGCGGGTGGCAAGCATGCTGTTCTTCTCAGGTTTTGATTATCGGCCAATTTTAGCACCCGCCCGGGGATCGGCCGATTGCGGAAAACCCTTACCGGACGGCTAGTTACAGTCGGGGCAGAGATGGATTTCTATGGTCAGGTGAACCAGTTCTTCGTGGATGCCGAGGTGTTCGCGGATATGGCTTGGGGTTAGTGCGGCATCGTGGGTGAGCAGACTCAGCGCACAGGCGTAAGCCCCGGTGCCTACCCGCCAGACGTGGAGGTCGGTGATCTGGGTCTTGCCAGCGGCTGGCAGCAGATCAATGACTTCACGGATTTCGCCAACCACCGGGTGGTCCATTTCACGATCAAGCAGGACGCGGCCGGTCTGGCTGAGCAGTTTTTTCGCCCAGAGCGCGACCAGCACCGCACCGAGAATGCCTGTTGCTGGGTCAA
>CAYRBE010000076.1:0-9805 GCA_964422345.1 uncultured Dechloromonas sp. | reverse complement strand
ATTGAACAGTTGAAATCAGTTGCTGGACAGGCAGGTGTGGATTTCTTCCCATCCACTGGCGGCGAAAAACCGGAAACGATTGCGCTGGCCGCACTGGATTGGGCAAAGCGGCATTACCACGATGTCCTGCTGGTCGATACGGCCGGTCGTTTAGGTATTGACGAAGAAATGATGTCGGAAATCAAGCGCTTGCATACGGCGCTGGATCCGATTGAAACCCTGTTTGTGATCGACGCCATGTTGGGTCAGGATGCGGTGAATACCGCCAAGGCCTTTAATGATGCCTTGCCGCTGACCGGTGTTGTGCTGACCAAGCTGGATGGCGACTCACGCGGTGGTGCCGCCTTGTCGGTTCGCCATGTGACCGGCAAGCCGATCAAGTTCGCTGGTATGGGTGAAAAGCTTTCTGGGCTCGAGGCGTTTCATCCCGAGCGGATGGCGTCCCGGATTCTCGGCATGGGCGACGTGCTTTCCCTGATTGAGGATGCGCGTAAAGGTCTGGATGAGGAAAAAGCCGTCGCTTTTGCCAAGAAATTGAAATCCGGTAAAGGTTTTGATCTCAATGATTTTAAAGAACAAATTGCCCAGATGCGCAATATGGGTGGCTTGACCGCATTGATGGACAAGATGCCGGCACAAATTGCTCAGGCTGCGGGTAATTTGCCTGCGGGTATGGAGACCAAGATGATTGGTCGGGTCGAGGGCATCATTAATTCGATGACTCCGCTTGAGCGTAGCAAGCCGGAACTGATCAAGGCCAGCCGCAAGCGTCGGATCGCCACAGGGGCCGGGGTTCAGGTTCAGGAAGTGAACCGCTTGCTGAGTCAGTTCGAGCAAACTCAGAAGATGATGAAGCAGTTTTCCAAGGGTGGTATTGGCAAACTAATGCGTGGCATGAAGGGCATGATGCCTGGCATGGGGCGTTAATCAGCGGCCGGTCTGGGCAATCTGGGCCGGTTTTTCGTAAGCCCACTGGTTTTGCCAGGCGGCGCGAACCATGTTGGGATATTCCGGCTTGCCCAGGCTGCCGTTGTAGCGGCCAAGGGCGCGGTAGAGGTCGCCTTTTTCGATATCGAGATAGTGGCGCAGGATCGTGCAGCCATAGCGCAGACTTGTACGCAGATCAAACAGGCTGTCTTCAGGGCGGCCAATCAACTTCACCCAGAAGGGCATGACCTGCATATAGCCGCGTGCGCCGGCCGATGACACGGCGTATTTGCGGAACCCCGATTCGACTTGCATCAGACCAAGGACGAGTTGTGGGTCGAGCCCGGCGCGGGTCGCCTCGTAATGTACGCTACGTAGCAGGTCGATCCGGTATTCCCGGTTTGGAATGCGTTTTTCCAGTCGGCCTGACATTTCGCCCAACCAATCTGCAGCCTCGATCGGGGTCTTGAATGAGCTGACCGATGGGCGGGCGTCAGAAACGGCTTTATGCAGCGCACCGCGCACACTGGCTGAGAGCGGTTCATATTGTTGCGCGCCAGCAAAGGCTGCTGACGCGCTGAAAAACGTGATCGCGGCAATTAGCCAGCGCACAGCTTTCCTTTGAGAATGGACACGATTTCGCCTTGTGGCAGCATCGTTGCCTCGGCATCACGCCGGCCTTTGTACTCGACCTGAGCTTCTTTCAAGCCGCGCTCGCCAATGACGACCCGGTGTGGAATGCCAATCAGCTCCATGTCGGCAAACATGACGCCGGGGCGTTCGTTGCGGTCGTCGAGAATGACGTCGATCCCGGCATTGCGCAGTTCAACGTAAAGCTGGTCGGCAGCCGCCTTGACGGCGTCGCTCTTGAAGTAACCCATCGGGACAATGCTGACTTCGAACGGGGCGATTGCGGCTGGTAGGACGATGCCCTTGTCGTCATTGCCTTGCTCAATTGCTGAGCCAACAATGCGTGAGACGCCAATGCCGTAGCAACCCATTTCCATGATCTGGCTCTTGCCGTTTTCGTCGAGGTAGGCGCAGTTGAGTGCCTCGGCATACTTCTGGCGAAGCTGGAAAATGTGGCCGACTTCGATGCCGCGGCAAATTTCCAGATTGCCCTTGCCGTCCGGTGAAGGGTCACCCGCAACGACATTGCGAATGTCAGCAACAACAGGCTCAGGCAAGTCGCGGCCGAAATTGACGCCGGTGAGGTGGAAACCAGCCTCGTTGGCACCGCAGACGAAGTCGCTCATTACAGAAACTGCGCGGTCCGCGAAAATTGCCATTTTTTGGCTGTGCACCGTAGCAGGCCCAATAAATCCGGGTTTGCAGCCAAGCTGCTCCAGAACTTCCGCTTCGGTGGCAAAGCGGAAGGGGGAGATCGCCGGGATTTTGCTGGCCTTGATTTCGTTCAATTCATGGTCGCCGCGTAGCAGTAGCAGGGCAAATGTTGTGCTGCCATCTTCCTTTTCGCTTACTACCGCAATGGTTTTGACGATCTTTTCAAGCGGTACTTTGAGGAAAGCTGCGACATCCGCACATGCCATCTTGCCTGGCGTGGCTATTTTGGCCATTTCAGCACTCGCCATCGGGCGTGGTGTTGCTGGTGCGAGCGCTTCAGCCAGTTCAACGTTGGCGGCGTAGCCTGACTCCGGGCAAAAGGCGATGTCGTCCTCACCGGAGTCGGCCAAAACGTGAAATTCGTGTGAACCGGTGCCGCCAATCGAGCCAGTGTCAGCAGCCACGGCACGGAATTTCAGGCCGATGCGGCTGAAAATCCGGCTGTAGGTGTCGTACATGCTTTGGTATTCGCGCTGCAGATCGGGAAAGGATGTGTGGAAAGAGTAGCCATCCTTCATCAGAAACTCGCGGCCACGCATGACGCCGAAGCGCGGACGGATTTCGTCGCGGAACTTGCTTTGAATCTGGTAAAGGTGAATCGGCAACTGGCGATAGCTCTTGACGTCGCGGCGCACCACGTCGGTGATGACTTCTTCGTGAGTCGGGCCAATGACGAAGTCACGTTGGTGGCGATCCTTGAAGCGCAGTAGTTCGGGGCCGTACTGTTCCCAGCGCCCGGACTCCTGCCAGAGTTCTGCTGGCTGAACTGCTGGCATCAATAGTTCGAGCGCGCCCGCCTTGTTCATCTCATCACGAACAATGTTTTCAACCTTGCGCAAGACGCGCAGGCCAATCGGCATCCAGGTATAAATGCCAGAAGCGGCGCGCTTGATAAACCCGGCACGCAGCATTAATTGGTGGCTGATGACTTCGGCATCAGACGGGGCTTCTTTCAAAGTCGTGAAAAAGAATTGCGAGGTACGCATGGGATGCTCTTGAATTCGTTACAAAAATGAGATTTTACACGCAGGCCGGGCTTTGCACGCGGGCTGTCTTTGTGAAAGAATCGGGGCAACTTTTAATTTTGCAGGATTTGTATGCTTGACCGAGAAGGCTATCGCCCGAACGTCGGCATTATTCTTTGTAACGCGAAGAACGAGGTATTCTGGGGTAAGCGCATTCGTGAACATTCGTGGCAGTTTCCACAAGGTGGCATAAAGCGGGGAGAAACCCCGGAAGATGCCATGTATCGTGAGCTGTTCGAGGAGGTCGGGTTGTTACCCGAGCACGTGCGTATCCTTGGGAGAACCAAAGGTTGGTTGCGCTACGAAGTGCCGACACATTGGATCAAACGCGAATGGCGTGGTTCGTACAAGGGGCAGAAACAAATTTGGTTTCTGCTGCGTCTTGTAGGCCGCGACAACGACGTTTGTTTGCGCGCGACTAAAAAACCGGAATTTGACGCCTGGCGCTGGCATGACTACTGGGTTCCGCTCGACTCCGTGATTGAGTTCAAGCGCACTGTATATGAACACGCGCTGAATGAGTTGGTGCGTTTCATTGACCTTGATCGAAAGGTGCGTCACATCAAAACTGATACTCCTCTACTACTAAATGATGTACCGAACGGCGGGGCGCAGGATGCTTAGCCTTAGGTGTGTTCTGCTATTCGCTATGGGGTGGGCTGCAAGTGGCTTTGCGCTGGCTGACTTTGAAGATGACTACGAGTCCAAGCAGTGGCAGGAGATTGCAGTTCAGTTGCCGGTAGCGCCCAAGAGTGAAAGTCTGCAGTCTTTTTATGTCAGCCCAACTACCGACAATCGATTCTTGATCGATACAGCGACTTTGACGGTAGGGGTAGATGGTGTCGTTCGCTATGTTTTGGTTGTAGAAACAGAGGGCGGGGCTAGAAATGTAACTTTTGAAGGTATGCGTTGCGTGTCGCGTGAGCGTAGGACATACGCTACAGGGCGTCGTGATGGTGCTTGGTCAAAGTCACGAAATAATGACTGGTCGCGTATTCAAGATGTGCCGACCAACCGTCAACATGCCGCACTTTTTATGGAGTACTTCTGCCCTGAAGGCACTATCGTGCGCGATGTGTCCGAAGCTGTAAGGGCGCTTCGCCAAGGTGGGCATGACGCTATTAAGAGGTACTAAGTATGTCCGTTGACCAATTCGTTATTGAGTTTGACCGCGCATTACGTACTGTGTTTGGCCCGGCTCGGACAGTTCGTCCTGTTCCGGGGAATGGTTTGCCTGATGTTGTTTCTGATGCTGACGAGCGTCGTCATGCTGTTGGCTTGATGCGCGTAAATCATTGCGGTGAAGTTTGTGCTCAGGCCTTGTATCAAGGGCAAGCGCTGACGTCACGGCAGCCTGCGGTTAGCGAGGCATTGCGTGAAGCGGCAAATGAAGAAACAGAGCACCTCGCCTGGACTGCTCAGCGGATCGCTGAATTGGGTGGGCGAAAAAGCCTTCTCAATCCACTGTGGTACCTTGGCTCGTTGGGTCTTGGCGTGGCTGCTGGTGTGCTGGGAGATCGCTGGAGTCTCGGCTTTTTAGCCGAAACAGAGCGCCAGGTTGAGGCGCATCTCGATAGCCATTTGCTGAGCTTGCCTGAAAACGATGGGCGGTCGAGAGCTATTGTTGAGCAAATGCGTTTGGATGAAATTCAGCATGCAGAAACGGCTGTGCATTATGGTGCGGCTGAACTTCCCTTTGCGGTCAAATCCGCAATGCGAGGGATGTCTAAGTTGATGACCAAAGCCGCCTACCATCTGTAAGGCGGCTTTGAGCTTAGGCGGCTTCGATGATTTCGAAGTCGTGGGTTATTTTGGCTGTTTCGGCCATCATGATCGAGGCTGAACAATATTTTTCTTTTGACAGCTCAATGGCCCGCGCGACCGCGTCAGGTTTGAGCTGCTTGCCCGTGACCCGATAGTGAAAATGAATGTGGGTAAAGACTTTTGGGTCCGTATCCGCGCGTTCAGCTTTGAGGCTTACTTCGCAACCACTCACAGCCTGACGCCCTTTTTTCAAGATCAATACCACGTCGAATGCTGAGCAGCCACCTGTTCCGGCGAGTAGCATTTCCATCGGGCGCGGGCCAAGGTTTCTGCCGCCAGCCTCTGGTGCGCCATCCATCACTACTGCATGGCCGCTTCCTGTTTCTGCGATAAACGACATTCCCGCTTCATTTCCAACCCATCTGACCGTGCAATCCATGCGCCTCTCCTTGAATGTAAATTGAATTTTAGCGGATTTCGGTGGTGGGAGATTAGTTTGGAAAAATGCTGCGGCGCAGCATTTTTGTTGTTTTTTAAATCATTTGATGTTGATGTTTAAAGTTAAACATTGCTCATATTGTATTATATGAATAGCTTTAATCGTTTTGTATCAATATATTAGTGTTCATAAAATTTATTTATTAATAGATTTGTAAGATAGTTGTGCGTCGCACCAAATTAACTTGCTTTATGTGTTGGCGGTGGGCATAATGCGGGCATACGAATTGAGTTTGTCTTGTTGTTCGACGACTTGATTCAGGATTGTCTCCTCCACCCTCCTCCTTTGGTGTGGATTTAGCGCGACTCAATGAGTCGCGTTTTTTTTGGCACAATGGGCAGCTGTGCTGAAAATCATTGACAGTTGCTGCGAGATTCATCTAAAATCCGCGCCTTTCTCCAATCCGCGCCCAATTTTTCAGGACGGCACACACATGAAAACGTTTTCTGCCAAACCACATGAGGTGGTTCGCGAGTGGTTTGTGGTAGACGCCACAGACAAGGTGCTCGGCCGCCTCGCTACCGAAATTGCTCGTCGCCTACGCGGCAAGCATAAGGCTATCTTTACGCCGCATATTGATACCGGCGATTTTATCGTCGTTACTAATGTTGATAAGGTTGCCGTCACTGGTAACAAGGCCGAAGATAAAAAATACTTCCGCCACACCGGCTACCCAGGTGGCATTAAAGAAACAAACTTTAAGAAGATGCAGCAGCGCTTCCCGGGTCGTGCCCTGGAAACCGCCGTTAAGGGCATGCTTCCAAAGGGTCCGCTGGGTTACGCCATGCTTAAGAAGCTGAAGCTCTATGCCGGCGATCAGCATCCGCACACTGCCCAGCAGCCGAAGGCTCTGGAAATTTAAGGGGTTATTATGGCTGAAGGTTATTTTTACGGTACAGGTCGTCGTAAGAGCGCAGTTGCTCGCGTCTTCATGAAGCGTGGCACTGGCGTGATTATTGTCAATGGCAAGCCGATTGATCAATTTTTCTCCCGCGAAACCGGACGTATGATCGTACGTCAACCGCTTGAGTTGGTTGAGCAACTGAACGGTTTTGACATTAAAGTTAATGTCATTGGCGGTGGCGAATCTGGTCAAGCTGGTGCTGTTCGTCATGGTATTACTCGTGCTCTTATCGTATACGATGAAACGTTGAAGCCCTCCTTGTCAAAGGCTGGTTTTGTTACTCGTGATGCACGTGAAGTCGAACGTAAAAAGGTTGGTTTCCACAAAGCCCGCCGTCGCAAGCAGTTCTCCAAGCGGTAATTCGCTACGACTGCAGAACAAGCCGCCTTTGGGCGGCTTTTTTGTTTTCAGGCTGCGCGGTATCATCCACCATCCATTTTTTAGGTAAATGATGTGTCTGCTGACTTTTTGACCGCATTTAAGTTTGTCGCGTAGCTGTTTATGCCAACTCCCGCTATTTCTTTAAAGATACGAAAGTTTCGGCGGCGCTTTGGGATTACTGCGCCCAAAGTGGTCGTACGTGGTCATTTGCCTTGGCGGTGGTTTGCCATACCTGTGCTACTGCTAATAATTCTCGGTGCCACACTTTTCTTTTTTATTGCACAGAAAAATGAGGTTGGCGCGATGGGGCGTGAGCTTGATGCGTTACAGCAGATGGTACAAACTCAGCAGTCAGAGCTTGATTTGCTGCGGACAACCGCAGGGACGGGTAAAAGTGCGGTCAGCATTGAGCGCGCGGCACAACAACAATTACTTGTAAAAATCCGAGGCTTGGAACGAGAAAATAGCGCCCTGAAGGAAGATATTCGTTTGTTTGAACGATTGATTCCAGTTGTTGGGGAAGAAGCTGTTGTCAGGATAGAGGGGTTTAGGGTAAGCCACGACATTGGCAGTCGCTATCGCTATCGTTTGGTCTTGGCGTTTCAGCCGGGAAAGCAGAATCCGGATTTTAGAGGGCGCTTGCAACTCGCCGTAAACTACGTTCTTTCAGGAAAAGAGCTGCAACTTGTTTTGCCCGATAAACGGAGTGCTACAAGTGATTATCAGATTGAATTGAAACATTTTTTGCGTCGAGATGGGTTCATCGAACTACCAGCTGGGTCTGAGTTGAAGTCGGTGGAGGCTCGTGTGCTGCAGGGTGATACACTGAGAGTAAAACAGTTGATGCAACTTTAGGAGAACGTCCGGTGTTTGGTAAAAAAGACGAAAACAAGCCTCATGGTCGGATTGATAGTTTAATCGGTGCGGGTACGCGTGTTGAGGGGTGCATTCGCTTTTCCGGTGGTTTGCGAATAGATGGTGAAGTTATTGGTGGTGTTGAAGCAGCAGAGGGCGCGACCGCCTCAACGCTTGTATTGAGCGAACATGCGCGTGTTGAGGGACCGATCCGGGTAGCCCACTTTGTTAGTAACGGAACCGTGGTCGGGGCTGTGGCGGTGACTGAGTCACTTGAAATGCAGTCCAAGGCTCGAATTGTTGGTGATGTTGAATACGCGATGGTCGAAATGCATCAAGGTGCTGTTATTGAGGGGCGATTGCTCCATCGAAATAGCAAAACAGTTGAACTAAAAGGCGAAGATTCAAACTAATGCAATTGACCGAGATGAATCGGGCCAGCATAATCTCGCACGAGTTTTTTCAGGAGTTCTGATCATGAACGCAGTAACCGATACACCGTCTTTTTTGGTTTTTACTGATAATGCGGTCAATAAAGTAAAAAATCTGATTGAGGAAGAGGGTAACCCCGATCTCAAATTGCGAGTTTTCGTTACCGGAGGCGGTTGTTCAGGCTTTCAGTATGGATTTACTTTTGATGAGGAAGTAAACGAAGACGACACCACACTGGAAAAAGGTGGTGTTACCTTGTTGATTGACCCGATGAGCTATCAATATCTGGTTGGCGCAGAGATTGATTATTCAGAAGGCCTTGAGGGTTCACAGTTTGTGATTCGTAATCCGAACGCCTCTTCAACCTGCGGTTGCGGTTCTTCTTTTTCAGCCTAATTATATTGATGTTCGAAAAAAGGCGGCTTTGGCCGCCTTTTTTGTTTTCGAGGTAGTGAAATGGAAAAGGCTACATTGGGCGGTGGATGCTTTTGGTGCCTAGAAGCTGTGTTTGAGCAGTTACGTGGTGTTCAGTCCGTTGTTTCCGGGTATGCAGGTGGCTCTGTGCTTAACCCAAGCTATGAGGCGGTTTGTTCCGGTAAAACAAGGCATGCTGAGGTCGTCGAGGTGCTTTTTGATCCGGCAATCATTTCATATCGCCAGTTGCTGGAAGTCTTTTTCGCTATTCATGACCCGACTACTTTGAATCGGCAGGGGGCTGATGTCGGAACACAGTATCGCTCGGTTATTTTTACTCACGATGCACAGCAGCAGTCGGTGGCAAGAGAGTTATTTGAGTACCTGACTCGAGAGCGAGTATTTGATAAGCCAGTTGTTACCGACATTAGTGATGCGCCGGTGTTTTATCCGGCGGAGGAATATCACCAAGGGTATTTCAGAAATAATTCCGGACAAGGGTACTGTGCGTATGTCGTTTCACCGAAGGTTAACCATATGCGGCAACAGTTTTTGGCGTTGCTTAAGTCGCCTGAATGAATTGCATAAGGTCTTTCGCAAAACGCTCTCGGCACCACTGGTGCGGCGAGTGATCTGTTCCTTCATATATGTGCAGAATGGCATCCGGAATCTGATTGGCGACGTGGTGTGCTGTTTCTACGCGGTAAAAATTACTTTCTCCGCCGTAGATGAGCATCGCCGGAATGTCTATCTTTTTTAATACATCGCGGTAGTCTGCGGCGGTCAAACTATGCCAGCAGGCAATTAGGGGGGTTGGGTCCTGCGCCTTCAGCATGGTGCGTGATCGTTCCCAACCGCTAGCATCATCCAAGTATTTTTGACGGGCCCGTTGGTTGAGTCCGAAGGCGGTTAGTTTTAAGACTGCTTCCGCAAAGTCTTCCTCTAGCCAGGTTGCCAGTTGTTTGGCTTTTTGCGTGTCGAAATTGCCATAGATGCCATGTTGCCAAGTATCATCAGTTAGCAACTTCGGTGACTGATCAATGAAACAGACTTTGCTGATTCGCTCTGTACCAAAATCTCGTATGTATTGCCATAGGGTAAGTGCCCCCATTGAGTGTCCTGCCACGGTAACGTTTTCGAGCTGATAGTGCTCGAGTAAGTTGGCTAGATCTTTGGCCATTCTTTGGGCTGTTGGGGCTGTTTTATCACCTAATGGATGACCACCGTGGCCGCGGGCATCCCAGCGGTAAACTTGATGCC
>CAYRBE010000075.1:0-9846 GCA_964422345.1 uncultured Dechloromonas sp. | reverse complement strand
TGGGGCTAGGCGTAATGGGCACTTGGTTAGCCGTTGCCTATATTTCGCGCTATTCATCACTAGCCGCAGTATTTGCAGCAGCTGCTGCACCGCTTTTTGCGGCGCTGATGCACGGTGCGAGCAATCTGGTGGTTATTATCGGGATCATAGGCATGGCCTTGATCGGCAAGCACTGGCAGAATATTCAGCGACTGCTCGCCGGGCAGGAATCAAAAATCGGTGGCAAAAAGAAGGTCTGAGCAATACCGAATCACGCAATCACAGGAGAGACCCGTATGGCTGTCTACCGCTCACTGATCGTTACTTGGTTCGCTATGCTCGCGCTTTTTTCGCTCTCAGCGACAGCGGAGGAAACCCTTTTCCACTTGGGCGTCGCTCCGCATACCAGCGCCCGGGTCATCCTTGAGATGTATCAACCTCTGCGTTTGCATCTGGAAAAAGCGATTGGTCAACCGGTTGCTATTGAAACAGCCCCCGATTTCACTGAATTTGCTCGCCGAGCGATCCGCCAGGAATACGACATCGCAATTACGACCGGGCATCAAGCACGCCTCTTTCAAACTGATGCGGCTTACCTCCCCCTTATCACCTACAAGTCGAGCTTCAAAGCCATCGCGCTGGTGGCCAAAAATGCCAATATCCGGTACCCGGCTGATCTCAAAGGCAAGACCGCACTTGGTCTATCCCCATCTTCGCTGGTTACGCTGTGGGGCCAGCATTGGCTCAAGGCGAACAACCTCGGCAGCCTGCCGGTGAAATACATCTCAGCTGCAGATAGCACGATTCAGCAGATTCTGGCCGGTGAAGCCGGGGTCGCCTTTACCTCTTTAGCCAACTTCCAGAAACTGCCGCCGGAACAACAGCAGGCATTGTCAATATTGGCCGAAAGCGAAGCAATGGCTGGGCGGGTTTACATGCTGAACAAACGGCGGGCAGCACAGCAAAAGAAAGTTGAACAAGCTCTGCTCAGTTTTGCTGAATCCGCCGAAGGCAAACGTTACTTTGAGCAAACCAAACTTGAAGGCTACCGCCCGCTGCGCTCAGGCGAACTTCAGTCAATGGAGCCTTACGCCAACGAAGTTCGCCTACTCCTGAATTCACAATGAAATTCACCTCACCTCTCCGCTCGGTCAGAGGACGGCTGATCGTTGCAGCCGTTTTGATCGAGGCACTGATGCTGACCATCCTGGTCACCAACAGTCTGCGGTTGCTGACCACACACATGGGCACTCAGGCCCAGAGTCACGCCGAACAAATCGCCCCGGTATTGATGGCGGCCATCGTCGCCCCACTGGCCCAGCGGGATTACGCCACTGTTCAAGCGGTACTCGACGAAAGCCGGGCGGTGGATGGCATTGACTATCTAGTCATCACCGACAACTCCGGACGTAGACTCGCCAGCAGTGGCTGGCCGGACAAAACGCCACTACCAAAACCAGACCAAACTTTTGATCTGTTTCACGACGACCAGGACAAACCGCGCCACAACACCAAGGTTGCCATCACGGCATTTGGGCAGCCGATGGGCCAGCTCCACTTTGGCTTAAATCTGTCGCAGATCATCGCGGCTCACAACGACCTCTTCCGTCAGGGTGTCTTCATTGCACTCATTGAAATCATCCTCTCTGCCGGCTTGATGAGTCTGCTCGGCTACTTCCTGACCCGCCATCTCGGCGCACTGACTAGGGCCAGCCAGGCCGTTGCTGCCGGCAACCTCACCCCGCCGCCAGTAGCCGAAGGAAACGATGACGTCGGCCAACTGGGCGCCGCTTTCAACACGATGTCACGCGCGGTGAGCGAACGTATTCAAGAGCTGACTGCTGCTCGTGACGAAGAAAAGCGCTTGGCGCAGGCCGCTGAAGCTGGCGCTCAGGCCAAGACCGCATTTCTGGCCACCATGAGCCATGAAATCCGCACACCGATGAATGGCATTCTCGGCATGACCGAGCTAACCCTAGCCACTGATCTGACCGAGGAACAGCGTGAATATCTTACCTGGGTCAAGGTGTCGGGCGAGAGCCTGATGCGCATCCTGAACGACATCCTCGATTTTTCGAAGATTGATGCCGGGCAGATGAATCTGGAACACATTCCTTTCCAGCTGACCGAAACACTCGACAGCGTAATCGGGATTTATTCGGTAGAGGCGGCAACCCGTGAGTTATCGCTCTCATGGATCAGCGAAAACGCCATCCCGAGCGACGTCTGCGGTGACCCGGTACGGCTCCGGCAGATTTTGAGCAATTTAATCTCGAATGCGATTAAATTTACCCAGCACGGCGCCATCACCATCCATGTGAAGCGACTGCAAGATCAGAAACCAGGCTACGCCAACTTGCAATTCACCGTCAGCGATTCCGGTATCGGCATCCCTGAAGACAAGCTGGAGCTGATTTTTGCGCCCTTTGTCCAGGCGGAGAGTTTCACCACCCGAAAATACGGCGGCACGGGTTTAGGGCTTTCCATCGTCAAGCGCTTGGTTGACTTGCTC
Organism: uncultured Dechloromonas sp.; assembly: GCA_964422345.1. Classification (GTDB taxonomy): domain Bacteria; phylum Pseudomonadota; class Gammaproteobacteria; order Burkholderiales; family Rhodocyclaceae; genus Azonexus. The sequence goes on along the minus strand of CAYRBE010000075.1, from coordinate 7,355 downwards.
GGCGGGCGCATTTGGGTTGAGAGCAAGCCAGGGCAAGGCACCAGCTTCCATTTCACGTTCGACATTGAACTGGCCGAAAAACCCGCGCCAGCAGCCATCGCCCACCTGTCGCACAAACTGCCTGTGGCTGGCAAACAGCAGCATATCCTTCTCGTCGAAGACACTCTGGTCAACCAGCAAGTCGCCAAGAAATTGCTGAACAAATGGAATTTCGCCGTCACTATTGCCGAAAATGGACAGCGTGCCGTCAATCTGTATCAGGCGCAAGAGTTCGATCTGGTCCTGATGGACATTCAGATGCCGATCATGAACGGACTCGAAGCAACGCGTCACATTCGTGACCATGAGCAGCGCCTTGGCCTGCCACGTACCCCAATCATCGCAATCACCGCTAACGCGATGCAAGCCGATAACGATGCCTGCCTTGCATCCGGCATGGATAACTTTATCGCCAAGCCCTTCCGGGCAGATGACATGCTGGCCGCCATCCAACGCCACTTCGAAACACCAGCGATAGCATAAACAAATTAGACACATAATTTTGTTTAATTAGATTAATCGCGCAGCCACCCCTAGACTAGGTTCATCAGGTCAGCACGATCTGGATTCAGTCACAGGAGGCCATCATGATTACTCGCATCATTCAAAGTTTTATCCAGGAACAACACGCCTGGGATTGCTACATCGACATCATGGCCAACCTTCCCGACAATTTCTGACTCAGGAGCACATCTCATGAACGGTAAAAAACTCACCACCGCCGCCGGTTGCCCAGTTGTCGACAACCAAAACACCATGACCGCCGGACCGCGTGGCCCGGTACTGTTACAGGATGTCTGGCTGCTTGAAAAGCTCGCTCACTTCGACCGCGAGGTCATCCCCGAGCGTCGTATGCACGCCAAAGGTTCTGGTGCCTACGGCACTTTCACCGTCACACACGACATCACGCAATACACCCGCGCCAAGATTTTCAGCCAGGTCGGTAAGAAAACCGAGATGTTCGCCCGCTTCACGACCGTTGCAGGCGAGCGCGGCGCAGCCGATGCCGAGCGCGACATTCGCGGCTTCGCCTTCAAGTTTTATACCGAAGAAGGCAACTGGGACATGGTCGGCAACAACACCCCGGTCTTCTTTCTGCGCGATCCGCTCAAGTTCCCGGATTTGAACCATGCCGTGAAGCGTGACCCGCGCACCAATATGCGCTCGGCCAAAAACAACTGGGATTTCTGGACCTCGCTCCCGGAAGCCTTGCATCAGGTCACCATCGTCATGTCTGACCGCGGCATCCCGGCCAGCTATCGCCACATGCACGGTTTCGGGTCGCACACTTTCAGCTTTATCAATGCTGCCAACGAGCGTTTCTGGGTCAAGTTCCATTTCCGCACCCAGCAGGGCATAAAAAACCTGAGCGATGCCGAGGCGACCGAGATCATCGGCCGTGACCGCGAGTCGCACCAGCGGGACCTGCTCGAAGCTATCGACAAAGGCGATTTCCCGAAATGGACGATGTTCATTCAGGTCATGCCAGAGAACGATGCATCCAAGGTGCCATACAACCCTTTCGACCTAACCAAGGTTTGGCCACACGCTGATTACCCACTGATCGAAGTTGGCGTCGTCGAACTGAATCGCAACCCGGAAAATTTCTTTGCGGAAGTTGAACAATCGGCCTTCAACCCGGCTGCGGTCGTCCCCGGCATCAGCTTCTCGCCGGATAAGATGTTGCAGGCTCGGCTCTTCTCCTACGGCGATGCCCAGCGCTACCGGCTCGGGGTCAATCATCACCAGATTCCGGTCAACGCCCCGCGCTGCCCAGTGCATAGCTACCACCGCGACGGCGCGATGCGAACCGACGGCAACCACGGTGCAACACTCGGTTATGAGCCGAATAGTTACGGCCAGTGGCAGGAGCAACCGGACTTCCGCGAACCACCACTGTCGATTGAAGGTGCAGCTGATCACTGGAATCATCGCGAGGACACCGACTATTTCTCGCAGCCAGGCAAGCTCTTCCGCCTAATGACACCGGCCCAGCAACAGATTTTGTTCGAGAACACCGCCCGCGCGATGGGCGATGCGCCTGACGAAATCAAGCGTCGCCACATCTGCAATTGCTCACAAGCCGATGCGGCCTACGGCGCAGGTGTTGCCAAGGCGCTGGGGATCACCATCTAAAGTTGAACCACACAGCCCGGAGAAATCCGGGCTGTGGTTTTATTCTGAAGGAAAGACGATGGCCAAAAAATGCTGCAAGAGCAAACCACCGTGCAAGAATTGCCCGAAGCAAAGGAAAAAATAGGCGATTAAGACGGGATACTACGGTGCACAGCCCCAAAAGGCCTTTTTCTATTTCGTCGTACCGTCTGACATTTCCATCAACGGCCAGCGTGGCTGCACCGAAAACACCCCAGCCGGCTTAACCGGCGTACCTGACTGCAAACGCAGACAACCGGCCAGCGCGATCATCGCGCCATTGTCGGTACAAAACTCCAGCTCGGGGTAATAGACCCGGAAGCGTTTTCGTTTTGCCTCATTATCGAGAGTGCACCGTAGCTGTTTGTTTGCACCGACGCCCCCGGCCACCACCAGTTGCTGCAGGCCGGTCTGCTTCATGGCTTTCAGTGATTTTTTCACCAGCACCTCAACAATCGCCTCCTGAAAGGCACGCGCCGCATTGGCCTTGAATTCATCAGTGAGACTTTCCCCTTGCTCGCGCACCAGCGTCAGCACCGCTGTCTTCAACCCGGAAAAACTGAAGCTCAAGTCACCGGAATGCAGCATCGGGCGCGGCAATTTATAGACCTCCGGCGCCCCCTGCTCGGCCAGCTTGGACAACAAGGCCCCGCCGGGATAAGGCAAACCGAGCAGTTTGGCGCTCTTGTCGAAGGCTTCACCCGCCGCATCATCAAGCGTTTCGCCGAGCAATTCGTACTCACCGACCCCGGTGACCTTCATCAACTGGGTGTGACCACCAGAGACCAGCAAGGCGACAAACGGGAAAGTCGGTGGATTAGCAGAGAGTAACGGCGAGAGCAAATGCCCTTCAAGATGATGCACCGGGATGGTCGGTTTATTAATAGCAACCGCCAGCGCCTCGGCAAAAGCACAACCGACCAGCAACGCACCGGACAAACCGGGACCACGGGTATAAGCCACAGCATCGACATCATCCAGCGTACGCGCCCCACGCTGCAAAGTTTCGCGCAGCAAAGGGACAACGCGCCGGATATGGTCACGCGAAGCCAACTCGGGAACCACGCCACCATACTCAGCGTGCATCGCCACCTGAGAATGCAGGGTATGCGCCAACAGACCGGCTTCGCTGTCATACAGCGCAATACCGGTTTCGTCGCAGGAGGATTCAATACCAAGGATCAGCATGAGCGGCATTTTAACACTTGGAGTTCAAAGGGTTTTTGCAATATACTTACCGGCTTTCCGCAACACTGCGGACACTATTTTTAAGCGCACTGTCGTTTACTTGACCTGACAGGCGCTATACGGGAGGGGGTGATTTATATGCCGAACATTCGTGTCAAGGAAAATGAGCCGTTCGAAGTTGCTATTCGTCGTTTCAAGCGCACAGTTGAAAAAACTGGCCTGTTGACCGAGCTACGCGCCCGTGAGTTTTACGAAAAGCCCACCGCCGAGCGTAAGCGTAAGGCTGCAGCAGCTGTCAAACGTCAGCACAAGCGCCTTCGTAGCCTGACCCTGCCGCCGAAGATGTACTAATCCAGTACATTATTCAGCACACAAAGCCGCCCGCCCTCAAAAGCCGGCGGCTTTCTCTTTTCCCGGCACTGTTTCACCAGAGAATCGAAAAATGAGCCTAAAAGCACGAATTACCGAAGACATGAAATTGGCCATGAAGGCCAAGGAAACCGCCAAATTAAATACCATTCGCCTGCTGCTCGCAGCCGTCAAACAAAAAGAGGTTGATGAGCGGATTGAGCTTGATGACAACGCCGTTGTTGCGGTCATCGAAAAACTCACCAAGCAGCGCAAGGACAGTGTCACCCAATACCAAGCAGCCGGCCGCCAGGAACTTGCCGATGCCGAGCAATACGAAATCTCCATACTCGCCACCTACCTGCCGGAAAAAATGAGCGCCGAAGATACCGCTGCTGCAGTGGCCGCTGCGGTCGCCGAAACCGGCGCAAAAGGCCCGGCCGACATGGGCAAACTAATGGCAGTCCTCAAGCCTCGCCTGGCGGGCAAAGCCGACATGGCGGAAGTCTCCAAGTTGGTCAAGGCTGCGCTTGCCGGTTAAATCGCCGCGATGATCCCGGACAGCTTCATCCAGGATCTACTCGCCCGGGTCGACATCGTCGACCTGGTCGACGGCTACGTGCCGCTCAAAAAAGCCGGTGCCAATTACGCCGCCTGCTGCCCTTTCCATAACGAAAAATCACCGTCCTTCACCGTCAGCCCAACCAAGCAGTTTTACCACTGCTTCGGCTGCGGTGCCCACGGCACGGCGATCAGTTTTGTCATGGAATACCAAGGGATGGGTTTTGTCGACGCCATCAAGGAGCTCGCCGGCAAAGCCGGGATGCAGGTTCCGGAAAGCGAAGGCCGCGGCTTCAATGATGAAAAACCGGGCCAGACCCGAATTCTCCTTGAGATCATGGCGCGGGCTGCGCAGTATTACAAAGACCAACTAAAAACCTCACCGCGCGCCATCGAATACTGCAAAAAACGCGGCCTGACCGGTGAAGTTGCCGCCCGCTTCGGCATGGGCTTCGCCCCGGATGGCTGGCAAAACCTGCAGGAAGTATTCTCCGACTACAACAACGACGAACTAAAACTCGCCGGCCTAGTCATTGAAAACGAAGCTGGCCGCCGCTACGACCGCTTCCGCGACCGCCTGATGATCCCGATCATCAACCAAAAAGGTGAAGTCATCGCCTTTGGCGGTCGGATCATCGATCAGGGCGAGCCGAAATACCTCAACTCCCCCGAAACGCCGCTTTTTGAAAAAGGCCGCGAACTCTTCGGCCTACCACAAGCCCGACAAGCGCTACGCGAAACCGACACCGCCATCGTCACCGAAGGCTATATGGACGTCATCGCGCTTGCCCAGAATGGCGTTGGCAATGCGGTTGCAGCCCTCGGCACAGCGACCACATCGACCCATGTCACCAAGCTGTTACGTCAAGTCGACCGTATCGTTTTCTGCTTTGATGGCGACAATGCCGGCCGCAAAGCCGCTTGGCGGGCGCTCGAAAATTCACTGGAAGCGCTGGCCGACAACAAACGGCTCGCCTTCATCTTTCTACCTCAAGATGAAGACCCGGACAGCTACATTCGCACCCACGGCAAAGCTGAATTCGACCGTTTGGTACATCAGGCCATGCCGCTCTCCGACTTTCTATTGCGCGAACTGGCCCAACGCTGCGACCTAACCAGTTCGGAAGGCAAGGCACAGCTAATTTACGAAGCCAAGCCCCTGCTGCTCAAGCTTCCCACCCCACTGTTGCGCCTGCAATTAGTCAAGCGGCTGGCCGAAGCAAGCGGCTTTGCCCAGAGCGAGGTCGAGCGCCTATGCGATCTTAAATCCTACGCAAAGGCAGCGCCGCCTACAGTAAAACGCAGCGCACCATCACTCACTCGCAACCTACTGCGCATTGTTCTGCACATCCCAAGACTAGCCAGAAAACTCCCAATCGAGCTACTGCCTGACACCCCAGAGCGAGCCGCCCTAGTGCGCCTACATCAATTGGTCAGCAACTCCCTCGACGCCACCAGTTACGCCGCACTGCGCGAGCAGTTACGTGGCTTACCGGAAGAAAGCGTAATTGAAACCGCCGCATCGGAACTTCTTGACCGGCAATTTGACGAAGCTGAAGCTGAAGGTGAATTTGACGACACGCTAGAAAAGCTGCAATTGGGCGGCCAGAAGCGTGCTTTTGCAGAGCTTCAGGCCAAAGCCCAGAAATTTGGCGTCTCCGGATTGAGCGCAGAAGAGAAGCAAGCCTACCTTCAGCTCCTGTCGAGTAGCTCGAATAAGGGCTAAGTTATGGTAAAATCTATGGTTTTCTCCAATTTAATGGATCGTGTTCATGGCTAAGGCAAAAGACCCCGCTACGGAAGCCCCGAAGGCTCGCATTACAAAAGCCAAAGAGAAGGCTGCCGAAAAAGCGCTGATCGTTGGCGCGATGGCCGAGGCACCTGAGCCATTAGACGCAGAAGCGCGCAAAATGCGCCTGAAGGCGCTGATCAAACTCGGCAAAGAGCGTGGCTACCTGACCTACGCCGAAATCAACGACCACCTGCCGGATGATGTCGTAGACGCGGAAAGTATCGAAGCGATCATTTCCACGTTTAACGACATGAGCATCAAAGTTTTCGACGAAGCCCCGGCTGCCGAAGACCTGTTGATGACCGACACGGCTGCCGCGGCATCTGACGACGATGATGCTGAAGAGCAAGCTGAACAAGCGCTCTCTTCCGTTGACTCTGAGTTTGGTCGCACCACCGACCCGGTACGCATGTACATGCGTGAAATGGGTACGGTCGAATTGCTGACCCGTGAAGGCGAAATCGAAATCGCCAAGCGCATCGAAGAAGGCCTGAAACACATGGTCCAGGCGATCTCTGCCTGCCCGACCACAATCACAGACATTCTCGAACTGGTCGCCAAAGTTGAAACCGACGAACTCCGTATCGATGAGCTAGTTGATGGCCTGATTGACCCCAACGCGGTCATCGCCCCCCCCGTTGTTGAAACGGCAGAAGATCTGGAAGAGGAAGACGAAGACGAGGATGAAGAAGACGACGCTGAGAAGTCAGCCGGCGCTGCCACTGCATCACTCCTTCAGCTAAAAACCGATGCCTTGGAGCGTTTTGCCCAGGTCCGGACGCTGCATACAAAAATGCAGAAACTACTGCCGAGTAAAGGCCCGCAGGACAAAGCCTACGTCAAATTGCAGCAGCAACTTTCGGATGAGTTGCTCAACATTCGCTTCACCTCACGCACAATTGAAAAACTCTGTGACAGTGTGCGCGGCATGGTCGAACAGATTCGTCGTTCGGAACGCAAAATTCAACAGGTGTGCGTTGATCGCGTCAAAATGCAGCGCCCGCACTTCATTCAGTCATTCCCCGGCAATGAAGTAAATTTGGCTTGGGTTGATAACGAAATTGCTGCCGCCCCCAAGACCTATGTTGCCATCCTGACGCGCAGCGCACCGGACATCCGGGAGCAACAAAAGAAATTACTTGCCCTGCAAGCTCGGACCGGCATCCCGCTCAAAGACCTCAAAGACATCAACAAACAGATGTCCACCGGCGAAGCCAAGGCCCGTCGCGCCAAGCGCGAAATGACCGAAGCCAACCTGCGTCTGGTCATCTCG
>CAYRBE010000074.1:0-9870 GCA_964422345.1 uncultured Dechloromonas sp. | reverse complement strand
GCCACGCCGCTCCAGGTGCCGATGGCGACCGAATGATCTCCGCCGAGAATCACTGGGAACGCATCCTCGCGCAAAGCCAGCGCCACTTCATCGGCAATATCCCGACAAAGCTCGGCAATTTTGGCAAGGACTGATAGTCCGGAAGCGCCCGGCGGGTAAATTGTCTTACCCCAATCAACGCGGGGATAGCGCTCAAGGGCATGCCAAGCCTGTGAGCGATGAAAAGCAACCGGGCCATCCTCACAAGCTTGATCTTGCGCCCCAAGGCCGCTAGCGACACCAATAATCCGGACCCGACGGGACATCGCATCTCCAATTTACTGCGCCATGACGGCCGATGAATCAGCTTACTCCAATTCGTTGGCCTGTCGCCATGCGCTGATCTCCGGCATAGCCTCGGCAAGCGTATCCATCAGTGCGCTATTGGCCTGCAAGAGCAGTTTGCGCTGGCGAGCATTGAGTTGGCTTGGGAATACCGGTGATAGAGAAACCATCAGATCACCCGCCGGCACCTTGCCACGCCCCGGATAGCCCTTCCCTACTAGGCGGATTTCACGAGGCTGCGGCGTCTCGGCCTTAAGCTTGAAGTGATGCAAGCCGGTCAGCGAAGGTACTTCAATTTCGCCGCCAGCCAATATCAGCAAGGCGCTGACCGGCATCGACAAATACAGATCGCGGCCGCGCAATTCAAACAACGGGTGCGAGGCAATCACAATGGTCAAATACAAATCACCAGCCTGTAGATCATCAGATGCCGGCTCACCCTGACCGCTCACACGAAGCTCATCCCCCGGCAACATGCCTGGCGGCACGGTAATTTCGAGGCTGACACTGGCAGCATCACGACCACTACCGGCGCAATCTGGACAAATCCGTTCAGTGAAAAATCCGCGTCCGCCACAAGCCTCGCAAGGACACAGCTTACGATTGGCATCATGCACCCGGCCGCTGCCGTGGCAATCGCCACAAAAACGGGTCCGAGACATACCTGACTCACCGCTGCCATCACAGGTCACACAGGGCTTACCCCGCGTGTAATGAACGTTTTTACGACAACCCAGCGCTGCTTCATGCAGCGAAACCTCAAGATTCAGCCGGATGTCTGCCGCCTGCGGCACAACCGGCTCCGGATCGGCTTCAGGCTGCGTTTCCTCAGGCTCAACAATCGTCGCCTCCTGCAAGGCATCGTAGGCCGCACCGATCTGCTTGAAGCGTTCGGTTGCTTCGGGGCTGCTATTACGATCAGGATGCCAGCGCATGGCCAAGCGGCGATAGGCGCGCTTGATCTCAGCCGGCGAAGCATCCTGCGAAACACCCAGAATTGCGTAAAAATCCATTTTCTCGCCGACCAAAGTAAAAACCCGCGACGGGCGCGGGAATTTGATGCTTCTTCAAGCTAACTGGGGCGACTGATGGGGCTCGAACCCACGACAACCGGAATCACAATCCGGGACTCTACCAACTGAGCTACAGCCGCCGCTGAAGAAGGCGCGCATTGTATAAACTTCCTGCGAATGTGTCCAGTAATTCTAAAAAATTCTGAGCAACAAGCCGCTCAACGCACAAGCAGCAATCACTGGCATGACGCCGATCTTGAATCGAAACAAGGCGATAGCGGCGGCCAGCATGATGATCGCTGAAATAAAATCAAACGTACCAGCAAAGCCTTTTGGCCACAGGACATGGTAACCAAAGAACAAAGCCAGATTGAGAATCACCCCGACCACGGCCCCGGTAATAGCGGTCAGCGGTGCGGTAAAGCGCATCTCGTTATGGGTTGATTCAACCAGCGGGCCGCCCGCCAGAATGAAGATAAATGACGGCAAAAATGTGAACCACGTCACTAGCGTTGCCGCCACGGCACCAGCCAAAAACAGGCTGTCTGGCCCAAACAATGCCTTACCGTAACCACCGACAAAACCGACAAAGGCCACCACCATGATCAGCGGCCCCGGCGTGGTTTCACCCAGCGCCAAACCATCAATCATCTGGGTTGCGGTAAGCCATTCAAAGTGACTGACCGCTCCCTGATAGACGTAAGGCAGCACAGCGTAAGCACCACCAAAGGTCAACATTGCGGCCTTGGTAAAGAACCAGCTCATCTGGGTCAGGGTGTGATCCCAGCCATAATTAACCAGCAACCAGCCGATTGGCAGCAACCACAGCATGCCGCCAACCAATGCTACGGTGCACAGTCGTTTTAAGGCAAAAACCGTATGCGGCAAGCGCGGGCTGTCGTCATCAATCAAGGCTGGGCCAAAGCTTTCCTTGGCCGCACCGTGTCCACCTCCAGCGCGAAAGGTGTCGGGAGAAATTCGCCCGCCGACGTAGCCGACCAGCGCAGCTAACGCCACAATCAGCGGGAAAGGCACATTCAGCGCAAAAATGGCGAGGAATGACGCACCGGCAATCGCCCACAGCACTTTATTTTTAAGCGCCCGCCCGCCGATCCGGTGCGCTGCCTGAAAGACAATCGCTGCCACCACAGGCTTGATGCCGTAGAAAATCCCGGCAACCACCGGCACGTCGCCATAGGCCAGATAAATCCACGACAAGCCAATGAGAATAAATAAGGAAGGCAAAACGAACAGCACACCAGCGATAATGCCGCCCCATGTGCGATGCATCAGCCAGCCGATATAGGTCGCCAGTTGCTGCGCCTCTGGACCTGGCAGCACCATGCAGTAATTGAGCGCATGCAGGAAACGCCGCTCGGAAATCCAGCGTCGGCGTTCAACCAGCTCCTGATGCATGATGGAAATCTGCCCGGCCGGGCCACCAAAGCTGATCAGCCCAAGCTTAAGCCAAAACCCGAAAGCCTCCCAGAAGCCAACAACCGGCACCACCGACTCGCCAACCGCGGTTGAATCATTCATCAGACACATCACAAATCTTTCAGGGCCGGCAAGGATAGCGCATGCCACAGGACAGCAGGAGGCATCCGAAGTAATATTCGCCCTCGTTTAAAGGAGATTGCCATGAACGATGGCTGGATTGCATTGGGGATTATTATCATTTTTATATTCAGCGCCGCCCGCCCCCTGCTCCGCAAGCCTCGCCCGGATGACCGGCCACCGCCTGCGCCAAAAGAAACGCTGCGCGACTGGCGCAAAGATAAACAATAGGAACCCATCGTGGAATCACGCCTGAACGATCTTGAAATGAAGATCAGCTACACCGAAGACATGGTTGATGAACTCAACCTGACGGTTTTTCGCCAGCAGCAACAAATCGACCAGCTCATCCGGCAGGTCACCGCCTTGCGCGAGCAGGTACAAAACGTTGCACCACCTGAACAGCTCAGTCTACGCGACGAGCTTCCGCCACATTACTAAACGGCGCATTTAATTGACTGAGTTCCCGGTTACCGTCATTTACCACGCCGACTGCATCGACGGCTTTGGTGCCGCCTATGCCGCCTGGCGCAGCTTTGGCAAGCGTGCACGCTATTGGCCGATGCACCACGGTGAGGCTTGGGATAACACAGCACTCAGCGGTCACGACGTATTCATCCTCGACTTCTCGTTTCCGCCAGAAACACTCACTACCATTGCTGCAATCGCCAACACAGTTACCCAGATAGACCACCACCTCTCGGCACACCAAGCCTGGGCAGATCTGCTCCAGCCCGGCGCAAACCAGCTTGAAAGCTATCAGACACCTGACAAACGCCTCAAGGTCATGTTCGACCTGAACAAATCTGGCGCCCGACTCGCCTGGGAGAGTTTTCAGCCGGATCAAACCATGCCATTGATCCTTGGGCACATTGAAGATCAAGACCTATGGCGTTTTGCCTTACCCGGCACCCGCGAGATATGCCGGGCACTGCGCCTGCTACCTTTTGACTTCATGCAATGGCATGAGCTGATCACCGCCACAGCATTAACTGATAGCCCGCGTTACCAGCAGATGATCAGCCAGGGCGCAGCGATCAACGATTACATGCAGCAGGAAATCAATGCACTCGCAAACAGCCACTTGAGAATGCCTGCTCGCCTGCGCGGCGACCCGGTGGATGCGATGCAAGCCTTACGCCACGGGCAGGCAGTTATCTCTGATGGCACACTCAACTGGCTGGCAGTATCGGGTATCGCGATCAACGCCAACGGCTTGTTCGCATCAGAACTGGGCAATCAACTGGCCGAACAAAGCGGTACCTTCGCGCTCATCTGGCAACTTGCGGGTGATGGTGAGGTTAAAGCCTCACTACGTTCAAAAGGGAATTTTGATGTTGCAGCCATTGCCGCCCGTTATGGCGGTGGTGGCCACCGCAATGCGGCTGGTTTCCGCCTGCCGACGGCGCAGTTTATGGCTGAGGTCTTACAAGCCTGAGCAGGCTAATGACTGGAAATTACTACGCTAGGCCATGCTGGCCAGCGCATCAGCCAAACTGGTATCGGCGACACCTGCACCAGCAAGCGCACCACCATCCATACGTTCGATCGTCACCTTGTAGCCAAGTCCGCGCAAAGCATCCGCCCAAAATTCAGCACTCTCCTGCTTGGCATGCCAGGGGCCCAATTCAAGAATTCGGTTTCCACGGTGATCGCGGATATCTGTCACAACCCTGTGCACTTGATGCCCTCGAAATCAAAAGCACCATTCTAATAGCTATTCTCTACAGATCAACGTTCCATAATAAACATAGGTGTCAGATCTGACCGGCAAAGACCTGCAAGTTCACTCACCACACGATTTATTCCATTCCCCAGCAACCACCAGGCATGACCGTACGGCACAACCGCAACGCCATGATCGGCACACAACTCCGTTGCTTTTTCGCGCAACTGTTCGATTTGAACGCTCATAGATTCCTCCTTTGTAATGTCGTGCGACTTTAACTAAGAGATATTACAAATTCATGACTAAACCATAACATCACGACGATTTACATTGCCAAACCGTTAACTCAGCCCACTGTTAAGGTCGTCTTAATCTATATTCATTAGCATTCACTACTTAATTTAATTGATTTAGAAAAGAAGCCCCTAATGAAAATCACCACCTTAAACATCATCGCAGGAATTGCGCTCTTGATCACAGGAACAGGAATTGCCCACTCGAGTTCCCCGACTGAAAAAATCATCTGTACCCAAGCGCCGCGTTCGGAATGGTTGCCCGAGGCAAAGATCAAAGAGATATTTGATGTAAAACGTTTCACAATGGCGAAGCTAAAAATATCACGCGGCAACTGCTATGAGTTCTACGCAGTTCACTCCGATGGCAGCATTGTTGAGGCGTATTACGACCCGGTATCGGGAAAAGAAGTTCGCTACAACCGTATCACCAGTCAAAATGCGCAGCCAGTCTACGAATCACACACCACGTCGTCAGCACGCTAGGCAAGCAGGAAACGATTAAAATGTAAGTTCAAGTAATGCGGCAACCGAGAAGCCGGGATAAATGGACGAACTTAAAGCACTAGAAACGATGGGTTTCTCCCTGCCTAGCCCGACTTACCTGTTCGGGGCGATACTTTTCGGCATCTTGGGTTACGCGGCTTACCGCTACGGCAAAAAGACATCAAATCAACCCACAAAATGGATCGGTGTCATTCTGATGCTCTACCCTTACGCTATCTCTGAAACTTGGCTGCTTTACGCAATAGGCATCAGTCTTTGTATTGGCATCTACGCAAAGACTCGCTGAGACCATGAGTATCTGGATACCCGCCCCCGGCCTGTTGGCTACCTACGTAGGCCGAACCAAGGCCAAAACCCGCAATGTAATGATAATTGCTGAAGCCGTTGCTGGCCGTATGGTTGTTGAAGCAATAGGCCAAAAAGGTATCAAGGTTCGTCTGACGGTGAGCCGAAACAATCTCAAAGAGCCACAACCCGATCTGTTTGGCTAAAAAGCCACGGACCAACCCTGATTAAGCGTTCGTATCGGTTGCGTGTGCCTCAAAGCGCTTTTTAAAATCAGCCAAAGGCAAGCCAAAACCAAACTCCTGCTCCATCAGGGTAAGCAAAGGCATCAGATGCAGGCCAATTGCTCCAAGCGGTGGCACCATGCCATCAACCCGATAAGCTTTCGCCAACTCAATGAAATATCGCTCGTTAAGATCGAAGTCTGGCCTTGTATCGTCGTCAGCAACAACGCGTTCACCACCTAATTGCTGCGCTTTTTCCAAGCGCTTTCCGGCCAGCGCAATCAACTGATCGGCTGATAAATTATTATCCGGTGGCACGCTGGCAATACCCGCACTCACCTGAATCTTGACTGCCTCACCACCCACCATCACTTTACTATTAGCCAAGCCGCGACAAACGCGCTGAGCAAAAGCAAGACAACTTGCCGCACTGGACTCAGGGGAAACAATCAAGCAGCGGAATGGTGTTATCCGGCCAATATTTTCACTATGGCCAATTTTGTCCTTAAGCAAATTCCCGATCCGTTTGGCTATGGATTGTGCAATCTCCGGACCAAAACGTTTTGTCAGTTCTTGCGGATTATCAAGACCAAACTTCAGAACACTGACCATTCGCGGCGCACCTGACTTTGACTTCATTGCATCAAGCAAACGCTGATGTATTTCAGTTGAGGTGAGCAAATCAGACGATAGTGGTCGTGTAATTTTTGGTGCTACAGGCTCGTCAAAGGAAATCGCACTAACAAGAGAAATAGACAGCGCCCACTCGCCCAGACGTTCAACACAAGCCAAAACTTCCTGCCGGGACATGCCGCGGGTAATAAAGTCAGTAACGCCTTTGTTTTTTGCCTCAAGCCGGTCTGCCTCAGTTTCGTTACCAGAAACCACCAGCAAAAATGGAATATCACACAGCCGGCGCAACTTGCTACCGCGCAAACGCTCAAGCAAATCATAACCATTAAGCCGACTGAGTTGTGCGCCAGACACCACGGCGACAATCGATGAGTCTAGGACAAGCGTCTGCCACGCGGATTCACCATCCGCTTCTTCACGCACCTCGAAATGCTCGCGCAAATGCTTGGCTAGCGTTGATCTGACCACCTTAGAGTGGTCGACGACCAATACCCGGCGTCTTTCCATATTTGTCTCCTCCCTCCCCGGTCATTGCCAAAGAGTGTGAATTATTTCCTTGCTAACCTGCGATTTTCATTCAAAACCAACTTTTGCGCAATTCACACATGGCTTTTTTGGATAAAAAACAACAGATTAAGCCCTAAAACCTAAGCCCACTGAACTAATATGCAACACTGAAATCTGATTAAAAAATCCCCAAATACACCCCACATGCCACAAAACCACACTACCGAACCCGGCTTTCGCCAAGGCGCGCACGAAGGATTTTTTGCCTTCCTGCCAGTTTCGGTCGGGCTGATTCCTTGGGCACTGGTCGTTGGCATGGCAATGACCAGCATCGGCATGACACCGCTGCAGGCAATGGGGATGAATATCATCGTCTTCGCCGGCACAGCACAACTCGGCACCCTGCCCTTGATCGCCGCCGAAGCACCGCTCTGGCTGATTATTGCCACCGCTCTGGCACTTAATTTGCGCTTCCTGATCTTCAGCGCCGCCATCGCGCCGGGTTTTCGTGGCGTTAGCACCAGCGAACGCTGGTTGGCGGGCCATCTACTGACCGACGGTGTTTTTGCAACCTGTTTTAACAAAATGCTCACCCATGACAACCCACGCTGGCGGCTCGGTTACTACCTTGCACCCAGCCTGTGGTCATGGGCCTTGTGGCAAAGTTTTGCCCTGATCGGCATCTATGCCGCAGGGATCATCCCGAAAAGCTGGTCACTGGAATTCATGGCCACCATCGCCCTGCTCGTGCTGCTTGTACCGATGGCCAAAGTCCGGCCCATGCTGATTGCCGCACTGGTTGGGGGCGGCAGTGCAACCCTGCTCCGTAACATGCCCTTGCGACTTGGGGTCATTGTCGGGATCGCAGCCGGTATTGCTGCCGGATTTGCCGCCGAGCACTGGCAAGAAAAAGGGGGAAAGCCATGAGCTATGATCACTCAATCTGGCTGATTTTCATTCTGATCTGCCTTGCCACCACGCTACCCCGCGCCAGCTTCATCGTCCTCGGCAACCGTTTCACCTTGCCCCCCACGCTGCAGCGCGCCTTACGGTACGCCCCTGCCGCCGCCCTTGCGGCTATCGTCATGCCAGATGTACTGGTGGTTGATAACGCACTGGATATTTTCAACCCCAAACTGGCCGCTGCCATTGCCGTTGCAATCGTCGCCCTGCGCTGGCGCAATACATGGCTACCATTCATAGTGGGCATGGCGGTCTTGCTTGGATTACGTGCTATTTAACAAAGGCATTTGAACAGCAGTGCTACGGTGCACGGTCAAAAAGAGCAAAAACCAATAAAATACGCATCCCTTTTCGCTGCCGCCTGATTCCATGAGCACACCTGCCAGCCTTCCCGTCGATGCCCTTGCCGCTCAAGCCAATGCCGAAGTTCAGCGCCTCGCTGCCCGCATGGCGCAGGATATTTTCGCCGGCATTTTCCGTCAGGCGCTTGCCGAAGAAGCCTCGCCAGAAAACGACCAAATGGGCAACAAACTGGCCGAAATTGAGCCCCAGTGCTTCAACTGGTGTCAGGCTGGTGAAACTGCCGATGCGCAGGCAGTCCGCTTGGCGCTGTTGGTCAGCGGATTGGATCAATGGGGTCTGGCCTACAGTCAGGCGTTCAACCTGACCGCCATTCCGGCACTTTCTGCCTTGATCGGCGCGCTGCGCAGTCGGCTTGATCCGCAAGCTGACACTCGTTTCCAGTGGTATTTCGACCAAATCGAGCAGATCGAAGCCGACGCCATTGACTTCAAGGTCGAGCTTCGGCGCAGCATCAACCTCGCGCTGTGGCACGCAATGACTGCCTGCGAAACCGCCGAGGAGGCACAAGCCATCCTCCAGCCGCTCGGCAGCATGATGCTTGTTCTTAACCAGCGCATGCCCACCCTGGGCTGGCGTTTGCTGGCCGATGCGCTGGCCAATATCCAGATTTCCCTGCTCACCAACCATGCAGCGACGGAAATTGCTCAAGACAGCACCCGGCTGTTGTTTGAAGCCCTGCGCCATTCTCTGCCCGCCGAGCGCTACCGCGAAATCCTCGCCCACTCAGGGCAGGTTGTACTGGCTTGGCAGCAGGCGCAACGTCAGGCAACGTAAGCTAATTCAGTGGCGCGAAGCCGGCTTGCAGACGAGGCTTCCCTCTGAAGCGAAAAATCAGGACTTGGTTGGCCAGGCAATCTGCACTTGCCGATGCTGAGTAACGCAGTCGCGTAGATAAAGATTGATAAGGCTCTGGTAGGGAACCCCGGCATCTGCCGCCATGCCTTTAAAGTAGGCAACAACGTCTTCGGAGAGGCGCATCGTTACGGGCTTCTTGAGCTTGGATGCATAGGGGTTCCGCCGCGACTTCAACTTGGAAAGATCGTATTCGGCTTTCATGGCATTTCGCTTCCGTAAAAAGTACTTTCACGTTTGGTCGCCTTGCGAGCAGAAATGATGCGGATGATGTTTCCGGCATCCCGTTCGCAGTGACAGACAAGAAGCAATCTTGCTCCAGTGCTCATGCCCAGCAACAAAAACCGCTCCTCGTTACCCGAGTGATCCTGATCGAAGAACTGTACAGCAAACTCATCATAGAAAACGGACTGTGCTTCCTCGAAGGAAACCCCGTGTTTTTTGGCGTTGGCCGTAGCCTTGGTCGCATCCCATTCGAACTTAATCATATTTACATTGTATTGAATATGCAATGTACGTCAAGGAGGCGGCCTAAGGTGAATTCGACGGAAATACGAGATCAAATGGATTAACGCCATCTGAATTGCCGCACACTCAGGTGTGCACCGTAGCAATCTATTCTCTGAGCGCCATGACTGCTACGGTGCACCGGCCAAAAACAGCAAAAACCAAAATAATGC
>CAYRBE010000073.1:0-10078 GCA_964422345.1 uncultured Dechloromonas sp. | reverse complement strand
TCAGGCCGAACGAGAAGGAAGAGCAAGGCCAGCACATAAGGGAACCAGCCCTCAATACCGCCAAAATTGCCGCCGAACAGATCCTGCATAACCGGTGGAATGTAGATTTCGGCCAGCTTTTCCGATGCGCCAATAATCAAGCCACCGATAATTGCCCCCGGCACTGAGGTGAAGCCACCGAGAATCAAAACCGGCAGTGCCTTGAGTGCAGTGAAAGTAAGCGCAAACTGCACACCGTTGCGAGCTCCCCACATCATGCCTGCGACCAGAGCGACAAATCCGGCGACGCCCCAAACGATGGCCCAGATATTTTGCAACGGAATACCAATCGACAAGGCGGCCTGATGGTCATCTGCCACTGCCCGCAGTGCCCGGCCAATTCGGGTGTATTGAAAAAATAGTGCGAGTGCCGCAACCAAAACCGCAGCAACCCCGGAGGCCACAAGGTCAAACTTGGAAATCACCATATTCCAGTTATCCAGCACCCAAGGGATCGGTTCATCAACGATACCGAGATCAAGCGCCCGTGGCTCGCTACCAAAAATCATCGGGGCCAGACCCTCGATAAAGAAGGCCAGACCAATAGTTGCCATAAACAAAGCGATTGGCGGCTGATTCACCAGTTTGCGTAGAACAAACTTCTCAGTCGCAATGCCGAACAAGGTCATGATTACAAAGGCGAGAATGACCGCCAACCAGAGCGGCGCACCCTTTTCCATGCAGCCGACAACCGACAGCGCAGCGAGATAGACCATCGCCCCCTGAGCAAAGTTGAAGACGCCAGAGGCCTTGTAGATCATCACGAAACCGAGGGCGACCAGCGCGTACATCACGCCGGAAAGCAGGCCGCCAATCAAGACTTCCAAAAAGAAATTCATATCCCCGTCTCCTTAGTGACCAGCGCCCAGATAGGCTTTGATCACGTCCTCATTATTTTTAACGTCTTCCGGTACGCCATCGCCGATCTTCTTGCCGTAATCAAGCACTACGACACGGTCGGAAATATCCATCACCACCCCCATATCGTGCTCAATCAGTACGATGGTGGTTCCGAACTGGTCATTCACATCGAGTATGAAACGGCACATATCCTGTTTTTCTTCGACGTTCATCCCGGCCATTGGCTCGTCAAGGAGCAACATCGAAGGTTCGGCAGCCAATGCCCGGCCCAGCTCAACTCGCTTCTGCAAGCCGTAGGGCAAACGCCCGACCGGGGTCTTGCGAATATGTTGAATTTCGAGAAAGTCGATGACTTCCTCGACCTTCTTGCGGTGCTCAATCTCCTCCCGCCTGGCCCGGCCAAACCACAACGCATGCTCAATGAAGTTGGCTTTCATCTTGGTAATGCGGCCGGTCATGATGTTGTCGAGGACGCTCATCCCCTTGAACAGCGCGATATTCTGAAAGGTGCGGGCAATGCTTTGTTGTGCCGCCATGTGCGGCTCCATGTGTTTGCGCTCCTGGCCATGCCAGAAAATCTTGCCTTCCTGCGGGTGATAGACCCCGTTGATGACATTAAGCATCGAGCTTTTACCGGCACCATTGGGGCCGATGATGGCGCGGATTTCATGCTGACGGACATCAAACGAGATATCAGTCAGTGCCTTGACGCCCCCGAAGCGCAGTGAAATATTCTGCAAGTCGAGAATGACGTCGCCTATTTTCTTGCTCATACGGGCAACCTCATTATCGACACGGTCACGGCGTAAATTAGTGCCGAAACCAAAGTTACGGAGGCAAAGGAGAACAGAATCTCGCGTCGGCTGGCTTCGCTCTGCCGCTGGGCAGCGACCGGGGCGGCGATATTTCCAGCCTGAAATTTATTACGTGCTGCCATGTCAGGCTGCCTTTCGAACGATCGGGAAGGTCTTGGCGTCGATGATTTTCAGGTCAGCGGATACCTTGCCGCGCCGTCCATCCTCAAAC
Organism: uncultured Dechloromonas sp.; assembly: GCA_964422345.1. Classification (GTDB taxonomy): domain Bacteria; phylum Pseudomonadota; class Gammaproteobacteria; order Burkholderiales; family Rhodocyclaceae; genus Azonexus. Next base: position 8,152 of record CAYRBE010000073.1, on the reverse strand, counting down.
TTGACCTCGGTTTCAATGAACTGATTAGCCTTGCCTTCATAAAGCGCGTCGATCAGCACCTTGTATTTGTCGGCCACGAAATTGCGGCGCACCTTGCGGGTCCGGGTGAGTTCGTCATCATCCGGATCGAGCTCTTTGTGCAGCACCAAGAAGCGGTGAATCTGCGAATCAGCCACCATCGTGTCATGGACCAGATCAGCGTTGATCTGCTCGATACACTCGCGGATCAACTCCAGAACCTCAGCCCGACCGGCCAGATCAGCGTAACCGGAATACGAAATACCGCGCCGTTCGGCCCAGTTACCGACTGCGCCAACGTCAATATTGATAAAAGCGCAGACCATATCGCGGTCGTGACCAAAACAAACCACTTCCTTGATGTGCTGGAAAAACTTCAGCTTGTTCTCAATGTAGTTGGGGGCAAACATCGCGCCGTTACTGAGCTTGCCGACATCTTTGGCGCGATCAATAATTTTCAGGTGGCCGTCTTCATCAAGAAAGCCGGCGTCGCCAGTCATGAAATAGCCTTCAGCATTGATCGACTCAGCCGTCGCATCCGGGCGTTTGTAATAGCCTTTGAGCAGCATCGGCCCTTTAACCAGCACTTCACCGTTCTCGGCAATCTTGATTTCAACACCCGGCGCCGGTTGGCCAACCGAATCAAACTTGATCTGACCATCAGGCTGCATGCAAACATAAGCACAGGTTTCGGTCTGGCCGTAGAACTGCTTGAGATTGACCCCCATCGAACGATAAAAACGGAACAACTCCGGGCCAATCGCCGCACCCGCCGTATAGGCGACTCGGATACGACTCATACCAAGAACGTTACGCAAGGGGCCAAAGACCAGAATATTGCCTAGCCAGTATTGAACGCGGTCAGCAAAACTTACCGATTTGCCATCGAGAATATCTGAGCCACAACGCTTGGCCACCGCCATAAAGTAATGGAACATTTTCTGTTTGAGCGCGCCGGCATCTTCCATGCGGATCATTACCGAAGTCAGCAGGCTCTCGAAAACTCGCGGCGGGGCGAAATAACAGGTCGGACCGATTTCGCGCAGATCGGTCATCACCGTTTCGCCGGATTCCGGGCAGTTGATCGTGAAGCCAGCGACCAGCGCCTGGGCGTAGGAGAACAGATGATCGCCGACCCAAGCCATCGGCAGATAGGAAAGAATGTCGCCATCCGCCCCCAGATTATCAACCTCAACCCCGCCCTGAGCGGCGGCGATAAAAGCTGCATGGGTCTGGCAAACACCTTTCGGTTTGCCGGTCGTACCCGAGGTGTAGAGCATCACCGAAACGTCGTCAAAATGCCCCTGCTCGATTTCTGCGTTGAGAAAATCACCATGATTACGGTCGTGAATCCGCCCCATTTCCATCAGCTCATGGATGTCATGCAGGAAGGGCTGGGTGTAGTGGCGCATGCCGCGCGGGTCGTCGTAAATAATGTGTTCAAGCGAACCAACCTGATCCTGAACTTCCAGCATCTTGTCGACCTGCTCCTGATCTTCGACCACGGCAAAACGGATACCAGCATCCTGCAGGACAAACAGCATTTCGTTGGCCACAGCATCCTGATACAGCGGCACCGGCACACCACCGAGACACTGTGCCGCAGTCATCATCATGTAGAGATGCGGCCGGTTGTCACCAATAATGGCTAGATTATCGCCACGTTTGAATCCGAGCGCAGCCAGACCACAGGCCAGCGAACGAACACGCTCGGCGACATCAAGCCAGGTCCAGGTTTGCCAAATACCCAAATATTTTTCACGCATCGCCGGCGCGTTAGGCCGCACTTTAGCGTGATGGAACAGCAGCCGCGGGAAGGTATGCAAACCATCCAGCGAAGCGAAATTCGCCTGCTCTAGCATTCTTTAGTCTCCTCATTGCCGCGCTTTGGATTGGCGCGGTCTAACGTATGTTCGATGCATTGTGCGCATTGCAAGTCGTTACGTATACCTTGCAGTGCAGCAAGAAAAACACTCACCGTAGGAATCAGCATATACAGACGGCGCGCTTATAATTGTCATCCAGCAGACAATCCGGGAAATAAATTGAAAAATACAGAGGAACTGCTGCGCACCTCACTCTGGGGCCAGTCACTTACTGAAGAAGAAATCCTCAAAGCCCTCGCCGGGACAAGCGAGCGCGTCTTTGCAGCGGGCGCTTTTATCTGCATGAAAGGCGAGCCGGTCGATTACTGGATGGGCATCATCAGCGGCCTAGGCAAGATGGCCAGCCACTGGACCACCGGAAAAACCACCTCATTAACCGGCATCAGTACCGGCGGCTGGTTTGGTGAAGGCTCATTGCTAAAAAATGAAACGCGCCGTTACGACGTCATGGCGCTGCGCGAAACCCGCGTTGCCTTCATGAACCGCAAGACTTTCACCTGGCTGCTTGACCACAGCATCCCGTTCAATCGCTACATGATTGCCCAACTCAACGAGCGCCTCGGCCAGTTTATCGGGATGATGGAAAACGAGCGCATGCTTGATACCGATGCCCGCATCGCCCGCGGCTTGGCTGCCTTGTTCAATCCAGTGCTCTATCCCGGCACCAACAGCCTGCTGCAAATCTCTCAGGAAGAACTCGGCTATCTCGCCGGGGTATCGCGGCAGCGAGCCAATCAGGCACTAAAAATTCTCGAAGACAACAAACTGGTGCGCAGCGAATATGGCGGCATCAATATTCTCGACCTTGAAGGCCTGCGCTCATTTGGTGAATAAACCAAAGCGCAGATTTCAACATGAAGATCACACCGAATGACTGACCTGCTCCAATTCTGGCAACTACACGGCAACTGGATTATTGGCGCAACGCTGGTCGCCATCGTGTTCGGATTTGTCGCTCGCTTCATTCTCCCGGCCGCACTGCGTGACCGCGAACTGCGCCTCGCCACCCGTCGCCTGCAAGCCCTGCTCACCACCCCGCCAGCCACTGATTACGCCAGCGCAGTGGGTGAAGTCATGGCCACCCCGACCCTGCGCCCGATCTGGCGCGAATACGCCCAAACCCTGCACCGCTACAGCGAAGCCGGACAAGCCCCCCACTGGCGCACCACCACCATGGCGGCCCATTACTTTACCGAACAGGCACTGATCGACACGCCGCTTAAAACCGGCTTTTACAAGCACCTACCCGGCATCCTCACCGGCATCGGCATCATCGGCACCTTCTCCGGGCTGATCGTCGGTCTCGGCAGTTTTCAGGTTTCGAAAGATACCGAAGTTGTCAGAAGCAGCCTGCACGGGCTGATCCTCAGCGTCGGCCACGCCTTCGAGATTTCAGCCATCGCCATTACGCTGGCGATGGTATTCACCTGGATTGAAAAATTCCTTACCACCCGCCTCTACCGGCAGGTCGAAACCCTCTGCCAGACGCTCGACAGCCTGTTCGACAGCGGCGTCAGCGAGGCCTATCTGGCCCGGCTGGTCAAAGCCAGTGAAACCTCGGTTGATCAAGGCCAGCAACTCCGCATCGCGATTGTCGGCGAACTGCGCCAAAGCATGGCCAGCCTGCTTGCCCAGCAACAGGCGAGCGCTCAAGCCCAACAACAAGCCACCGCAAAACACATGGCCGAAGTCATGGCCAAAACGCTGGAAGCCACGCTGCGCGAACCTTTGCAACGGATCACCGAAAGCATGGACCGCCTTGGCAGCAATCAGGGCGCAACGCTTGGCAATGCGCTTGAGCAAACCCTGCAGCGCTTCACCAGCCATCTTGACCAAACATTCGGCCAACGTCAGAACGGGCTGGAGGCCTTACTCGCCAAGACCAGCCAATCACTCGCCACCGTCGCCACCCAACTCGGCGCTGTCACCAGCCGGCTGGAAACGGCCGGGCAAGGCGCATTCCAATCCGCCGCCGGACAACTGCAAAGCGCCAGCGGTGATGTGCAACGCAGCAGCGAAGCCTTTGTCATCACCGGCAGGGAAATGGCGCTCGCCGCGCAGGCGATGACTGCTGCCGCGCAAACTGCCAGCCAGTCGCTGATCGAACAGGGCAAACTGCAAACCTCAATTGCCCACATGGTTAATGACCTGCGCAGCACAGTCGAAGCCGCTCGGCGTGATGCAACGCTGACCAGTGAATTGGTTAGCCGTTTGGAAAATGGCGCAAAAGCCCTGTGCACCGTAGAAGAGCAGGCCAACGCCTATCTTCGCGAAGTGAATCAGGTACTCGGCGAGGCTCACGCCGCCTTCGCCAGCAATGTCGAGAAAACGCTGGCACAGGGCAATAACCAGTTCCAGCGCAGCGTGGTCAGTGCGGTTGAAGCGCTCGAAGGTGCGATAGAAGAACTCTCCGACGCGCTGGCCATTCAGGGCCGCTGACCACCATGCCCCTGCTCCGCCACGCCGCCCCGCCGAAACGTCACGACGATGCCGAAAGCCCGTTCTGGATTTCCTTCGCCGATCAAATGACCGCCTTAATGGTGCTCTTTCTGGTCGCACTTACCGTCGCGATGTTTGCCGTCACCGAAGAAGTTGCCAAAGTTGAGCAACAGGAAGACACCCGGCAACTGGAAATCTCCAGTTTTCTGCAACGCGTCAAGCAACTCGCCGAACGTCACCCCGGCGTCTCGCTGCGTGGCACGGCGATTGATTTTGGCGAGCGCGCCCGCTTCGAGAGCAACAGCCACAAACTCAATGAAGCACAAGCCCGACTACTAAGGAACTTCGCCCCGGAAGTGCTGGCGCTCGCCCGTGACCCGCTCGGCAGTCGCTGGCTCAAACGGGTCAGCGTGATTGGCTTTGCCGACGCCAGTGGCAACTACCTGCACAACCTCAACCTCAGCCTGCAACGCTCGGAGCGTGTCCTCTGCGTGCTACTCGTCCCGCCATCCGGCGTTCCGGCCCTTTCTGACGACGAACGCCAACAAGTCCGGCAACTCTTCATCGTCAGCGGTGCCTCGTTCAATGACCTGAAAAACAGCCCGGAAGAAAGCCGCCGGATTGAACTGCGTCTGGAATTTTATGAGGCTGACGAAACCCCAACGGTTCCGGCCCCGATCACCCTGACCGACAACCGCTGCCCGCTCGACGCCTGATGAAAGACGCTGAACAGCTCCGCCAACTGCTCAGCCAACGCTTTTCGGCGCGGCAAATCCGTGGCGGCAGTGACCCACAACGCCAGCAGCGTTTGTCTGAACTACGCCAGCGACTCAGCCCACCACGCGGCCGGCACTCACTCCCACGCATCGCCCAAGGCGTTCTGGCCTTCCGTATTCAAGGCCGTCAAACCCCCTACCCGCATCTCAAATACGCCTGTTATGGCATCGCCCGGCCGACCGACTGGGATAACCGGCTAATCATCGACGACAGCCCATTATTTGACGCCTTACTTAACGCCGTGGCCGCACTCGAAAAAACACGGCCTCGTGCCTATGCCGCCTGCTGCTGCGCTCTTCAGCACAGCCTCAACACCGACCTGACCGACATCGCAGCCATGCCAAGCCAGATCGTCCGGCAAAACAGCCAGAAGCTAAGCGCATTCTGTAGCGTCAGAATAAAACCCGTTCGTGGAGAATAATTCTGCGAAACGAGGCGTATCACCCACGACTGCTACGGTGCACCAACAAAAGAAGCAAAAACCAACTTCATAGCACCAACTAACTATCTATCCCGGCAAAGTAATTAGCCAAAAAGTACATTGCTCTCAGGGTTATAGCGTCGTATATTGGGAGAAAGAAAGTAACCTCCCATGCCCAATCATCTCGCTACCAAGCAGCAGTATTTGCTTTTTTTCATTACAGCGCTGATCAGTATTTCGCTACTGCTGGGATACTTTCTGTCGAATTCACGAGTTCAAACCGAAGAGACGGTTAAAACCGCCTTGAAAAATACGGTTTCGACGGCAAAAACGGGGTTTGACGCCACTTTACGGCGGCTGTTCTCTGCTCTGGATCACATTCACCACGAAGTACCTGAAGCCGCCTTTGACAAAAAGAACCTGGAGCATTTTTCAGCACAAATTCTCGGCGACATTAACCGGCGCCTCCGTTACTTCCCTGAAGTCAGTTCCTTCCGAATTTTTGATGCCAATGGTGACGACCTTTACATCAGCGGCCCGCCGGTTGCACATCACAACGTGGCGGATCGTAGCTATTTCATCTGCGCCAAAGCACGTCCAACACCCAATATCTGCATTTCAGAAGCAATTGTTGGAAAAATAACCGGCAAGCCGGTGATCGTTATCGCCAAACCGGTTATTGGCAAGGATGGTCAATTTAAAGGGGTGATTGTTGGCGCGCTCGAAATGGCCCATTTGACTCATATATTTTCAGGGCTTGATCTTGGCGCCAGTGGCGCGATCGCATTACGGCGCACGGAAGACGGCGCTCTCCTTGCCCGCTGGCCTGACACGCCGGAACAACTCAATACGCCATTCAACCCCAAACATCCACTACAACCTTGGTTAAAAAGCGGCGAAAAAGCTGGCGAGATTAAAATCATCGCCCAAACCGATAGCGTAGAACGGCTTTATGCTTTTCAGCGGGTTTCGGATTTCCCTTTCATTCTTGTTGCCGGACGGGGGAGTCATGAATACCTAGCCCCGTGGCGTCAAATCGCTACCGTATCAATCATTTTTGCAGTGCTTACCCTGCTGGGACTGGCATATTTTCTCCGCAAACAATGGCTGGCACGCCTTGAGGACGTCGCACAAAACAAAATGCTCTCCGACGCCCGCGATGCGGCTGATGCAGCCAATCGTGCCAAGAGCACCTTCCTCGCCAACATGAGCCATGAGTTACGGACGCCCATGAACGCCATCATGGGGATGACCGGTCTGGCGTTGCGGCACACCAGTGACCCCAAGCTTCACGATCAGCTCTCCAAGGTCACAAACGCCTCTCAACACCTGCTTCATGTGATCAATGACATTCTCGACATTTCAAAAATCGAGGCTGATCGTCTGACGCTTGAAGAGTCCGACTTCCGCTTGGGCGGTGTACTGGAAAACCTGATTAGCCTCATTAACCAGCGCATTAGCGAAAAAGGTCTGAAACTGCGGATTCATGTCGCACATGAAATTGCAACACAGACCTTTGTCGGTGACCCGATCCGACTCGGCCAGATTCTGCTCAATTTTGTCGGGAATGCTATTAAATTCACCGACCATGGTGCGATTACCATTAGCGCCAAATTCCTTGAGCAAGAAGCATCCAAGGTTCTGTTGCGTTTTGAAATTCAGGATACGGGGATTGGCATCCCCCAGGAAGATCAAGCCCGGCTATTCACCGCATTTGAACAGGCCGACAGCTCAATCACCCGAAAATACGGTGGCACCGGCCTCGGCTTGGCGATCAGCCGGCGACTGATACAAATGATGAACGGAGAGGTAGGCGTTGAAAGCACCGTGGGAGAAGGTAGTACCTTCTGGTTCACGGTTCATCTCGGCTTAGCGGAAAATAGTGTTGAACGGACGGCACACACCCATGAAAACGACGCCGAGCAACTCATCAAACAACTATATTCAGGGACACGCATTCTGCTAGCCGAAGATGAGCCGATCAATCAGGAAGTCTCGTGTGGTCTGCTAGAAGAAGCCGGCCTTATCGTCGATCTGGCAGGTGATGGTGCCATTGCGCTCAGCATGGCGCAAAAATATCAATACCCACTGATTCTGATGGACATGCAGATGCCAAATCTGAGCGGCGTCGATGCCACACGCGCCATTCGTGCCCTGCCCGGTTATGCAGAGACACCTATCCTGGCGATGACGGCCAATGCTTTTGATGAAGACCGTCAGCTTTGTCTCAACGCTGGAATGAACGACCATATCGCCAAGCCGATTATGCCGGAACGCCTTTTTGCCACGCTGGCGAAGTGGCTAGGGAAAACAAAATGATTTCCCCCCTTACGAAGTACGATTTTTCCAAACAAATTGGGGTCATTGCGCTTTATCTCGCATCAGCAAAAATCGTTGAGCTCGTTTTTGGTGGCAATCAAACAATCAATTATCTCTGGCCTGCCAGCAGTATTGCATTGGTCATTATTTACTTTCACGGCTACAAACTCCTGCCGGCCGTTTTTATCGGTGCCTTCTCTGGCTATCTGCTTGAAAACTACTCGGTAATTTACGGACTCGCTGGCGCCGCCCGACATACGACCGGCATTGCAGCCGGCGTCTGGCTACTGCA
>CAYRBE010000072.1:0-10335 GCA_964422345.1 uncultured Dechloromonas sp. | reverse complement strand
TCACCTAATGGATGACCACCGTGGCCGCGGGCATCCCAGCGGTAAACTTGATGCCAAGGGGTGAGTAAATCCAGGAATGGATTCCATTCTTTATGGCTGGCGGTCCAGCCGTGCAGCATGACAATGGGCGAACCCTCTCCGGCAATTTTTAGATGGATTTTGGCGCCGTCGTCGGCAAAGAAGTGAGACATGGCAATGTATCTGAATAGGATCTGCCAAGTATAATCTGCAGATCAATACGCAGGAGTATGGAAATGTTCGATTGGAGAGATTACGGAAACGGAATTGTCGCTTTTGATGCGGGGTATGTGCGACCAACTCTGGCGGCGATTCACCTGATTGTCGAGAATGGCCGCGTGGCCTTCGTTGACACTGGGAGCAATGATGCGTTGCCTAATGCCTTGGTGGCATTAGATAAACTTGGTCTTGATGTTGCTACGGTGGACTATGTGTTTTTGACACATATTCATTTGGATCACGCGGGTGGTGCGGGTAGCATGATGGCCGCTTTTCCGAATGCCAAACTAGTGGTTCATCCGCGTGGCTCTCGTCATATGGCTGAGCCTTCGAAGTTGGTGGCTGGCGTTTCTGCTGTTTACGGTAGCGAGTATGTTGAGCGGGTCTATGGCGAAATTTTACCTATTCCGGCTGAGCGGATTATTGAGGCCAAAGATGGCGTGGTTATTTCGCTAGCAGGGCGTGAGTTGCTCTGCCTCGACACACCAGGGCATGCACGTCACCATATTTGTATTGTCGATCGCAAAACCAGCGGCATCTTTACCGGTGATATGTTTGGCTTGTCTTATCGCGAATTCGATGTGGCAGGCAGGCCATTTATCTTCCCGACGACTACTCCGACCCAGTTCGAACCGAATGAAATGCGGCAATCGATTCAACGTTTACTTTCATTCAAGCCAGAGGCCATGTATTTAACGCATTACAGCCGGGTTCAGAACGTTGATGCACTAGGCGATGATCTGTTTCGTCGGCTTGATGTAATGGTTGATATGGCGATGGCAGAGCGCGGCAGTGGCGAGCAACGTCATCAACGGATTAAACAGCAACTCACTGAATATCTGCTGGGTGAAGTTCGTGCGCATGGTTGCCAATTAGCTGAGTCGGTTGTTTTGGAGATTCTTGAAACAGATCTTGAGTTGAATGCTCAAGGTATGGGTGTCTGGCTAGATGGCTTGCCCGCTTAGGACGATTTTCTTCGCCAGAATAAAACCAGCATAACCGAGGCAATAAACCCCATCAGGCCAAGTACATAGCTATAGCCATTGGGGTCTGCCAGCCAAGGCATTTCCTTGAAGTTCATGCCAAAAAAGCCGGCGATTAGGGTTGCCGGCATGAAAATGGTTGTAACTACAGTCAACGCCCGGACTTCAAGGTTGACCCGGTGACTGATGCTGGTCAGATAAACATCAAGCAGGCTGGTTGCAAGGTCGCGTAGATCCTCCAGTGATTCAAGAATATGTACTGTATGGTCATAAACATCACGCAGATATAGCTGGATTTCCGGGCGAAAGAAGTCGCCGGCATCGTGGTGGAGTGACCCCAGCACTTCTCGGAGCGGGTGGAGGTTGCGGCGCAGGTAGGAAACGCTGCGCTTGAACTGATGGATGCCATCCAGCGTAGTGGGTGATGCTTTGCTGAGAATGTCGCTTTCCAAGGACTCGGCATGCTCATAAAGCTGTTCGATAACGCCAAAGTAGCTGTCTACCACCGAGTCGATGAGTGAATAGGCGAGCATATCGACGCCACCTTTGCGTAGGCCGGTATGTTCTGAACGCAGGCGTTGGCGAATTGGTTCGAAGGTCTTCGATTGTCGCTCCTGAAAACTTAGAACATAGTCACGACCAATGATCAGGCTGATTTGGTCCTGACTGACTTCGGTTGTTCCTTCTTTTAGTTCATAGCGGTGCAGGACGAGGTAAAGGTAATTTTCGTAACTATCTATTTTTTGTCGTTGCGCATTATTCAGGATGTCTTCCTGCACCAGCGGGTGGAGACCAAAAATAGTGCCGATCTCGGCTAGATCCGCTGGCTGGTGTGCCCCATAAACGTTTGCCCAGCGGGTTGAAAACTGTTTCGGCTGGGAAACAAAGTCGGCTGGCGTCTTAAGTTGCTGGGCGGATAGCCCGTTTTCATCGTAATCGATGACAGAGAAAGTCGGCTTGGTAGTTTTGAGTTCACCGATATGGACAAGGCTGCCTGGTGGCAGACCTGCTTTTTTTGAGCGGAGCTTTTTCGGCTTGCTCATGCTTGAGTGATCAGGTTGATCGCTTGTGCTGCCGCCACCATGCCAAAAACAGAGGTAACGCATACCGATGAGCCAAAGCCGGCGCAGTTAAGCCCGGCAGGGCCCCGTTCAACATCACAACTCGTGTCTTTTTTTGGGTAGCGTAAAGGTTCCGTTGAAAAAACAGCAGGAATACCAAATTTCTTCTTGCCGCCTTGCGGAAATCCATATTCACGGCGCAGTGTCGTGCGAAGTCTGGCTAGAAGGGGGTCTTGTATTGTCTGGCTGAGATCAGCAACGCGAATCTGAGTCGGGTCGATTTGCCCACCCGCCGCTCCTGCGACAACAATTGGCAACTTTTGACGCCGACAAAAATTGATCATGGCAGCTTTGGGGCGAACTTGATCGATTGCATCAATAATCACCGAGAATCCTTGGCCAAGAATTTGTTCGACATTTTCCGGCGTGACAAAATCATCGATAGAGCTGACTTGGCAATTCGGATTGATTGCCAAAATTCGTTCTGTAATTGCGTCGACTTTGGCTTTGCCAAAATTGTCGCCTAGCGCCTGAATCTGACGATTGGTATTGGATTCTGCGACTATATCGAGGTCCACCGTAGTAATCCGCCCGATGCCGGTTCGGGCGATTGCTTCGGCACTCCATGATCCAACGCCACCCATCCCAATAATGCAAACGTGGGCTAAACGTAAGCGTTCAGCCCCTTCTTCGCCGTAGAGTCTAGCTACGCCACCGAAGCGGCGTTCATGGTCAACCGACATCAGTTTTCAATAGTTTTTCGGATGACCGCATTGAAAGGCGCAATCCATTCCGGTGCAAACTGATTGTCGCAGGCATTGATCTCAGCAATGGCGCGTAAGACGGATCGGTTTTTGCCGCGGTGAATATGCTTGAGCATGACTGCTTCAAAGGCATCGACAATTGCCATGATCTTTGCGCCAGCACAAATTTCGCTTCCTTTGAGCTCATTTGGGTATCCGCCGCCATCAGGCATTTCGTGATGTTGGGCCACAATTTGTGCTGCAGACTCCCACCCTTGCATTCTCTCCAATAGGCCGCTGGAGAAGACGGGGTGGTTGCGTAGTGCGAGTTTGTCATCATTGGTCATCTTGCCAACTTTTAGCCAAATTGCTTCCGGCAAAAGCATCATTCCAACGTCATGCAAGTATACTGCGGCTTCAAGTTGAACCGGGTCGACTCCGCTTCCTCCTGCCTTGTTAGTTTCAAGTGCCAAGCGGAGAATGCGCATTGTTCGTCCTTTAAACAAGGGGGAGCGGCTCTCCAGTTGAAGCGCGAGGGAACGGAAAAACTGAAGATCGCTCGTTGCGTTGGTTTGCTCTCGTTTAGGTGTCGCAACTCGGGGGGCGCGACTTGAAATATCCCCGGTAACGGGTGTAAATCCGGTAACTGCTTTGATCAACTTGGCGCAGTTTGCGTCGACTTCATCTGTTTTTGATAGCGCAAGGGATTCAAGTCCTTGAACCAGATTGAGCAAGCGGAGATTGTCTACTGGCTTATTGGCCAGCAGGGCATCCGTTGCAAGTTCAAGGCGGTCAATTGCCAATAGGATCATTTCGGCCAGTAAGTCAGAAAAAGGAATTTCGCCTTCTCTGAATCGCGACATCATGGTCTCAATCGGGTGCGTAATGGCAACCCCCAATTCAAACTTGCAAAGCGATGAGTCGCCTTTGATGTTGTGAATCGCCCGGAATAGGTCAGCGGTAATTTCACGGTCACCCGGTGTCTTTTTGAGACGGGCAACATCGCGCTCTACGTCAGGAGCACGGTCAATGAGTGCATCAGAAAACTCTTCCAATGCCTGCCGGTCCAGAACCACGGGCGATATGATTGAGCGAATATCCATGCCAGTCTCCCTATATGAAATGTCCTATGCCCTCAGTTTAGCCCAAAGTCTCGTATAAACAGAGTCTAAAGAAGCGTTTCTGGTCTTGACGGCGGACCGCTTAGCCACCTAAGATTCTGCGCTTGAAAAGAGAACCTTCTATCGTGATACTGGAACAGCTTTTTGCCCTTATTGGGGCTGATATGAATGCAGTCGATACGGTCATTCGTCGACGCTTGCATTCTGATGTCGTACTCGTTCGGCAGGTTGCTGAATACATCATTCAAAGCGGCGGCAAACGTATGCGTCCTGCCCTTGTGCTGCTAGCGGCAGGGGCGTTGAATTACGAAGGTAAACGCCATCATGACATGGCAGCTGTTATTGAATTTATTCATACAGCGACCTTGCTACATGATGATGTGGTCGATGAATCGTCTATGAGGCGAGGGCGTGATACAGCCAATGCCATGTTTGGCAATGCGGCTAGCGTTCTGGTTGGTGATTTTCTCTACTCGCGCGCATTTCAAATGATGGTTGAAGTTGATGACATGCGTGTCATGCAGGTGCTCTCTGATACCACCAATATCATCGCAGAAGGCGAAGTCTTGCAGTTGATGAACTGCCATGACGCTGATGTGGACGAAGCCCGTTATATGCAGGTTATCCACTATAAAACAGCCAAGCTTTTTGAGGCGGCAGCTCGTTTAGGGGCAATTCTGGCAAATGCTACGCCCGAGATGGAGCAGGCAATGGCCGATTACGGCAAGCATCTGGGTACTGCATTTCAGCTAATTGATGATGTACTCGACTATTCAGGCGAGGAAGCGGATACCGGAAAAAATATTGGCGATGATCTTGCTGAAGGTAAGCCCACATTGCCGCTAATTTATGTGATGCAACATGGCACTGCTGCCCAAGCTGCTTGCGTACGCAAGGCGATTGAAACCGGTGGTCGTGAAGATTTCCCTGCGGTGTTAGAGGCAATACGCCAAAGTGGTGCCTTGGACCACGCAAAGGAACGTGCAGTTCAGGAGTCCGAGCTCGCAATAGCCGCTATAGAGCGGCTGGGGGCTTCAAATTACAAAACAGCTCTGCTACAATTATCGTCTTTCGCGGTTGAGAGAAATCATTAGATTTCTTTGATTCGCATCGGAGTGTAGCTCAGCCTGGTAGAGCACTGCGTTCGGGACGCAGGGGTCGCAAGTTCGAATCCTGTCACTCCGACCAAATAAAGTCGTAGATTCAAGCGCTTAGGCCATCCTTTTGGATGGCCTTTTTGCTTTGTACAGTATTCGTACGGAAATCTTACGTTCGGTTTAGTGGATGGTGTCTCAAGCTTGAATCGTTATACGTATTTTTTCCGTGAGCCCCAGCATTTGCGCTGACTTAGCCATGTTTCCAGTGACTCTGGCAATTCTTTGATCAGCAAGTTGTGGCGTCCTGCAACCCATCCGTGTATGGGGCCGGGTGGGCGCTTTGCCAGGGCGTCTTTAAGCAATGCTTCTGCAGTAACGTGGTCGTTGATTAGACCTAACTCATCCTGTAGTTGAGTTAGAGCGGCTAAATAGGGAGTAAGGTGTTTCGGCGGCAGTAGTGGTGCGAAGAACTCCAGACTGTAGCGTAGCTTTTTGAAGCTGATTCGCATGGCGTGGCGTTCGTCAGGGGTGAGTGAATCGTGTCTGATGGCTAGTTTTTTGGCTCGTTTGGCTAGGGAGCTAACTTGTTGCTCAGCGAACTCAGTGAGAGGTAGCGGTAATGTGTCACTTAGCGCATAAATCGCTGCAGTAAATTCGATCAATAGGCGTGGATATTCATTAATCGACAAAACGCGTGTGACTGCTCTGCGAGCAATTTTTGCCCGGCGTTTTGCTGCGCTGCGCAGGTAGTGTGTATCCCTGTTGTCTGGAAAGGCTGATTGAATTGGCGGGAGTGTTTCATCCAGGAAAACATCCCAGTTTCTTGCATCGCCGAGTGCACCGGCGAGTGTTTGCCAGGTTTTTCCATAAGCGCTGACGAATTCGGGGGGAAGGACTGGAGAGAAAAGTTTGATAGCCGAGCGCAGGCGGCGGAGTGCAACGCGGGCTTGATGGACAAACTCAGGCGCACCATTGATTTGAAGACCAAGCTCATTGCGCTGAAAATGCTCAAGGCAACCGAGTGCGATACTTCGGAAAGCTTCGACTGGCATCATCTGCGAGTTAATCAAAGCTGGTTTGGCACGGAATGAAATTAGCGGTTCGTCGAGATAAAGCTTGTAACCTCGCTCGGCTTTACTGGTAATTGCTGGGCAGAGCTCATGATCTTTTTGCAGCGCCCGGGTTAGAGCAAAAATATCCGCCACCTTTCCTGATACTAGCTCCAATTCAATTTCGCAAAGTGGCGTGGTTTTGCCGCGGCTTTCTACGGTGCCCCGATCAATCGCCATTTCGATTAAAGACTCTCCGAAAGGGATGTGCCAGATTTGGCGGCGAAAGTCAGTTGTGAATATAGGCTCAAGCGTTTTGCTTGATTCGTTCAAAAAATTGCGCAGAGATGGATTGTCCACATGACTGAAATCGAAAATGCCGGGGGTGCCAGTTGTTTCCCATTCGCTACGCATTGCTAAGCCTCCGCAAGCAGGCTCGGCTGATTTGACGGTGAGCAACCACTGCTCGCCTTTTTTGCGAAATCGCATCGCAATTTTTCGATTGTGCAATTCAAGCGAGGGCGTGTCGAAGTAGGTGTTCAGTAAGCGAAATTTTTGTGATTTAAGCTCACTCAGTAGTGGATGACTAGCAATTTTCTTTGCTGTCTTTGGCGTGATTTGGAGCTTTAGCTCGATTTCTATGCTCATTCTGTAGTGTCCTTTGGTACAGCCGGACCGGTTGCACCATCAAAGCCAAGCTCAGGTAGTTTTGCCAGTTCTTCTACTGTTTGTACGCCTTCAGCGATTACGGTCAGGCCGATGCTATGGGCAATGCTGCACAGACCCTTGAGGAATGCCTGATTGCCCGACTGGATGTTAATGGAACGGATAAAGCTCGCATCAACCTTGATGTAATTGAGGCCAATATCGTGCAGTTTGCCAATTTCGCTGAATTGCCGTCCAAAGTGCTCGATCCCTAAGTGGCAACCTAAGGGGCGGAGGGTGTTGCAAAATGTCTGGAACGCTTCGAAATGCTGGAAGGCACCAATTTCAGAGACCTCCAGCCAGAGTTGAGGTGCTAACTCTTTACGGGCGGCGATCAATAGTTGTAAGCGGGTGCGGAAATGAGGGGCCAGTATTGACTCACCAGATAAATTGACCGCCACGGCTGTTGCGCCTGCTGCAATTCGGTCAAGTGCGAGACGTGCCGCCGCGAGGTCTAACTCGGTGGTGAGTGCAAGACGAGAGGCCATCGGCATGAAGCTACCAGCCGAAAGCCATTCACCATGTTCGCTGGCTTGAAGCCTCAGTGGGCATTCCAGGTGCAGGAGTTTGCCGGCATTGCCAGCGACCGGAAACTCAACCAGACGTAAGCGTTGGGTTTCAATTGCTCCTTCAATCAGTTTTTTCCAGTCTGCGTTGCTGCTGGCGATCTGCTCAGTATTGTTTTCAGCCTGGCACCAAATAAGTCCACTTTGGCTTTCTGCATTGGCCAAAGCGCCATCGACTTGGGCTAGCAGGCTTCCCATGGCTTGAGCGTGCTGATAGCGTCCGCTGGCGACGTAGCCAAGGCGCTCGCTATCGATTAGTCCGCTTGATGCCAGATTTTTCAGGCTGCTTATGATTGCATTTGCTTGCGTGGCAGGTGTTTCAATCCCCGGTAAAAGCAGCGCAAAGTCAGCGCCATTCAGGCGGGCTGCCGCGGCTCCCGGAACTTCGGCAGCCAGAGCTTGTAAAGCAAGGCCGATGCGGCGGAGCAATTCGTCGGCGTTTTCTCGGCCGCCACGTTTGTTGATGCCAGCCAGATCAGCCAGTCGGAGCATTAATAGGCTGCCGCTCGCAGCAGCATGGTCATCACTGAGTGCCGCATCCAGTTGATTCAGGAAAAAGCTGCGGTTGGCCAGACCAGTCAGGTTGTCTAAGGTTGCTTCGCGACGCACTTGTTCAAGTCGCGTGGCCTCCTCGGCAAACATTGTTTTTAGTCGTTCAACCATGGCGTTCATGGCCCGTGACACACTTCTTAACTCAGGCGTTGAAGGCTCTTCAATACTAATAAATCGTCTATCGCTGATCGCTTTGGCCTGATCAACAACCGCATCCAGCGGTTTTTTAATTCGACCGAGAAGGCGCATGCCGAATACGCCCATGATTGCACCGCCAATAATGAACCATAGGAGTAATTTGAGTGCGCCATTCCATAATTCCTTGTAGGCGAACTGGCTATGGCTGATTAACTCTATTGTCCCAAACTGGTTCCAGCCTGAAGACACCTGAGCTTGTCCGGGTTGAGATTCAATTGGGAATACCCGAACAAACCATGCTGGTACATCAGAGATCTCTGGCTCTCCGGTTTTTTCAATCATTACCTTGCCGTCAGGGCTAGTTAAGCGAACAACAGCGTACTGCCCGCTATCAAAAAGTGCCGCAATCTGGAGTTCGATGGTGATTGGATCTTTCTCCATTTGTGACATCGATAATGCAAGAGAAGCAGCGTTATCATTGTTTTTGATCGCTAGTTGCTGGTTTAGATAATGCCGTGCGGTCAGCATGCTGGCCAAGAAACTGCCGGCAAATGCAATCACGGTGCTGGCAATAATGGCGAACCAGAGTTGTCTAAACAGGGACATTGCTATTTCCTCACTGAAAGCCTTCGGCACGCGCTCGCGCCAGCAAATCCTGCCAGCGCGAGAGGTTGCTCTTGCTGGATTGATTGCCGGTGCCTTGCCAAAGACCTGCGCTATTGAAACTAAAAACTGGGGAGAGATCTGTTCGCTTCGAGGCGGGACGGATATCGGCTACTAAATTGTCGAGTACCAAGGGGTCGCCGTTTGGCGATGCGTAATAAGCCAATACCATGTGGGCTTGCTGTATCTGGCCGCCGGGGCCGTTTTGCAATGCCTTGACGTATACCAAGCGCAATTTGTTCATGGGGACGCCGAGATTAAGCAACGAAAAATACTTGGCAATTGCGAAATCTTCACAATCGCCGCGACCCCGGCCTATCGTTTCGACTGGCGTAGCCCAGTAGTCAGACTGACCCCAAATTGAAATATCGTCACTAAAAGCGATTCGACGATTGAAAAAGTCATTGGTCCGGCGGAGTTTTTCACTGTCCGAGCCATTTTTGTCCGATGTCAGCATTTGGCGCCACTCGCCTAAAACGTTGGCTTGGCCAACCCCAAATTTGCTGACCAGTATTTGTTGGAGACGATCGAAATCAAGCGCACCCGCAAATGAAATTCCAAAAATACCAAATAAGCCAATAAAATTGGCTGCAATAAGAAAACGAATCAAAGCTGAGTATTTTGGCAAAGTCTTGTATTCAAGCTATTGAATAATTGAGCGCTTTTTGAGAAATATTCCACATCTCTGTTCGAATGCACATCGTACAATCGAAAAAAATTTTACGGGATACGCCCTCATGGGAAAACTAACACCAATCGCATCACTGCTATTTATAGCATTGTTTGCCCACAGCCACACTGCTGTGGCGCAAACGCCGTCCTCTGTGGCGCATGCCACACTCAAGGAAATTGCTCAGAAAGCCGTTTTGAATAGCCCGGAAGTGACTTCAAAATGGCATAACTACAAGGCGGCGGATGAAGAGATTGGTGTTGCTCGCGGTGGGTTTTTTCCACGGGTAGATGTCACTGCCGGGCAGGGCAATGAAACGCTGAAGCAGCCCATCGGTAATACGGGGCTGGTTTATGACCGTAAAAATTACACGCGTACCAGTTATGCGGCCAGTCTTAACCAGATGCTGTTTGATGGCTTTGCAACCTTTAATGAGGTCCGCCGACTTGATAAGGCAAAGCTGGTTCGCTATTACGAATTGCTTGATGCTTCTGAAAATGTCGCACTTGAAGCCAGCCGGGCTTATCTTGATGTTTTGCGCTATCGTTTTTTGAATGACTTGGCTGAAGATAACTATGTTCAGCACAAGGCAACCTTTGATCAGCTCATGCGCCGTACCCAGTCCGGTGTCGGTCGTCGGGTTGACCTTGAACAGGCGGGTAGCCGTCTGGCGCTGGCTGAAGTTAATCTGACCACTGAAGCAGCCAACCTGCATGACGTCACCGCGCGCTATCAGCGTCTGGTCAATAG
>CAYRBE010000071.1:0-10362 GCA_964422345.1 uncultured Dechloromonas sp. | reverse complement strand
TGCAGCCTGATCGTCGTGTTGATATCGAAGTTATCGGCACCAAGTAATCTGCTGAAGCTTCAACGAAAAGCCCCGCCCAGCGGGGCTTTTTCTTTTCTTGCCTGAGTCTTGACCATGACACAAACACTTAACGCCGACCCGGCTGAACTCGAAAAGTTTGGTGACCTTGCCCATAACTGGTGGGACCCCAATAGTGAATTCAAACCTTTACACGACATCAATCCGCTGCGTCTGGAATGGATCAACACACACGTCGGCCTAACAGGCAAACGTGTGCTGGATGTTGGCTGTGGTGGTGGCCTGCTATCTGAAGGCATGGCACGCTATGGCGCAGATGTAACCGGGATTGATCTCTCAGACAAACCCCTCGGTGTTGCCAAGCTGCACTTACTGGAAAGCGGGCAAAAAGTTGATTACCGGAAGATTGCCGTCGAAGCCTTGGCAGAGGAAATGCCGGGTAGTTTTGATGCAGTCACCTGCCTGGAAATGCTTGAGCACGTCCCGAACCCCTCCAGTGTCATCAGCGCCTGCGCGCGTCTAGTCAAACCAGGTGGTCAAGTCTTTTTCTCGACGCTGAACCGTAACCCAAAATCCTATCTATTTGCCGTCATTGGGGCTGAGTACATCCTCAAAATGCTCCCTAAGGGCACCCATGATTACGCGAAATTTATCAAGCCGTCTGAGCTGGCGCGCTGGGCAAAACTGGGTGGGCTAGAGCCAGAAGAACTGATTGGCATGAGCTACAACCCCTTAACTCAGAAATACACCTTAGGTACTGACACCAAAATCAATTACCTGATGCGAACCACCCGGCATGTTTGAAGCCGTTCTTTTTGACCTTGACGGCACTCTGGCTGACACCGCTCCAGATTTGGGCGGTGCAACCAACCAGTTATTGCAGGAAGAAGGCCGCGAGCAAAAGTCGATTGAGTCACTCCGCCCCTTTGTCTCGCAAGGTGTTAAAGGGCTACTCTGGGCTGGTTTTGGGATAGCGCCAGACGATGCTGATTACGACCGGCTGACCCAGCGTTTTCTCGATCTATATTCGGCTAGGTTGTGTGAAGCAACTGTATTATTCGACGGCATCCCGGACTTACTTGATGCGTTGGAACTCAATCGCTTGCAATGGGGCATTGTTACTAACAAGCGGCGGCGCTTTACCGACCCACTGGCTGAACTGCTGGCGCTCTCCCCGCGTACCCGCTGCGTCGTAAGCGGCGACACAACAACACAACCCAAGCCCTCCCCTCTGCCCATTCTGCACGCCTGCGAACTACTGAACTGCCGGCCGGAAAAGACAATTTATGTCGGGGACGACCGTCGTGACATAACTGCAGGAAAAGCCGCTGGATGTATGACCATTGCCGTCTCTTTCGGCTACTTTGGTGATAGCGGACCAATTGAAACTTGGGGTGCCGATATGATCATCGACCACCCAAGTGAAATCAGCTCCTTCCTCAAGCTGCAAACTGCGCCGAAATAAGCAGGTTGCGGGGCGTAAGATGGCGCTCACAAAAACTCCCCAATCCCACCGTATAGCCATTGTTCTCAAGATAGATGGCAAGATCAAGCGCCAGCCAAACCTCAAGCGAGCGGCGAAAAACGTGGCGGACAATTGATAGCCGGATAAGCTCCCGCTGCCGGACCCAACCAATTTCTTCAAATTGATGGGCCGACTGCGGGTTCGGCAAGGGCAAGCCCTCCCGCTCTGCCATCAGTGCGAGAAATTCAATGAAGCTGGTGCGAAACCACGGCGCTGGAACGGACCGGAAAGGCTTATAGCAATCTCCCAGCACCTCCCGTTGATAGCCATCAAAGCCGAGCTTCCAAGCCATTTCCTTATCCCGCTGCCGGGTCAAGCGGGGCGAAGCCGTGACCGTTTCAGTCACGGCGAGGCGTAAATCATCACGCGAAAGCCGCGTGGACAAAGCCCCGGACAAAGGCTGATAACCGCCGCTTACCCCACGAAAATAACAACATGGTGCAACATCAAGGCGGGTCACACCGCTAGAGACACCTTGCGTCAGCAAGCGCCGGTGCAAATCACCGCAGGCATGCAATGCCACCGCATGCTGACCCGGCTTTGGCCAATCAGCCACAGTCAGTGCATCTGCCGTCACAAACTGATGATTCAGTCGCAAACGCCTAGCCAGCAACTCACCGTCATGGCACAAAGCCTGATCGATCTCAAGCGTATGAACCGCCCCACCCGATTCAAGCGCCAGCAGGCGGCCAAGATGCCCCTTGCCGCCACACCAGTCAATAAGCGAAGACTCAGACAATTTAATGGCGCGAGCAAAAGCTTCGATTTGTTGCTGCTTGCGCCCGGGAATTTCCCATGCCCAAGCTGCAGCGCGCTCAGATAGAACACCTTCAGTACAGCGCGGCACAGCGCTTGGCTGGTGCAACTCATTCACCTCGGGAACATACTCAGCCAATAGAGCCATTGCGGCAGCCCCGTCTTGATTGAGCCATGCGGCATCGGCATCGCTCAAGGCCAGCAGTCGCTCAGTCAGCGCCGGCCACTCGTGGCACCAAGCTGGACGGCGTTCACAAAAAGGTTGTGGATGCCAAAGGTGCTGAAACTGCGGGAGTAAGGTATCGAGCTGCTTTTGCCGCTCAAACAAGCTCATTTAACTGCAGCCTGCCGTTCCCGCCGGCGATAAGCCAGCAGCGCGGGTACAAAGCAGAGCATCACTACGGCAACCAGCAGGCCGATTGGCCAGACTACCGGGCTATTCCACGCCCGCCGCGCAGCCACTCGCCGCTCACTGTCAATTCGTTGATATTTAAGAATATTATTTCCAACATCATTGGGCTTGCGATTCTTTAGCCATTGGTGGCTCAGGGTATAACTCTTGGGATGCAAGTTATAAACCCAAGGTGCGTCATGCTGAATAATCCGGTTCATCTGCCGAATGATGGCTAAACGCTCAGATGTATTCGCCATACTTTTCATTTTTATGAAGAACTTATCAAATTCTGGATTGGCGTAATTCGAAGCGTTTTCGCCACCTTTGGCAACCTTGCCTTCATTGCCATCAAGCAAAAAGAAAAAGTTTTCCGGATCAGGATAATCAGCATTCCAGCCGAGGTAATAGAGCTGAATATTTCCCTTCCGAACCTTGTCCTGAAAACGGTTGAAATCAGTTGAACGAATCACCAACTGAATATCAATTTTCCCGAATTGCCGGGTTAACCAGTCAAGGCGGGCTTTTTCCCCCATGCCGCCACTGGTCGTATCGAGATTAAGCACCAGCGGTTCGCCAGTCTTTGTATCTCTGCCATTGGCGTAACCCGCTTCGGCCATCAGCGTTCGAGCCACATCAACTGATTTACGTTTAGGCTTACCATCAACCCAGTCGTACACCACAGGGTTAATACCAACCTCGCCCGTTTCATAGCCGAATATACCCGGCGGCAATGGCCCTTGCGCCGCTATCCCGCGACCATTGGAAAAGATCGAAATAAACTCTTCCTGATCAATCGCAATCGAAATCGCCTGTCGCAGTTTGGTTGAGCGTGAAGTCAAACCACCCACCAGCGGGTCGAGCATATTGAAACCCATATAAAAGGTTGATGCCTTTACGGAGGTTAGCAAATGGATACCCTTGTCGCGCATTTCATCGGTTAATCCGACATCACCGCCGACGCTAATCCGCACAGCCTGATCAAAACTATCAGATGAAATACCGGAGGCATCGTAATAGCCTTGGAGAAACTTGTTCCAATAGGGAATCGACTCTTTCTCCCGAGTGAAAACTGCTTGCTCAATAAACGGCAAAGGCTTGCCGCAATCAACCAGCAGCCCTGCCTCACGATCCCCCGCCTCACCCTCACAGGGATAGGATTGTCCATGGAAGTTGGGATTACGAGAGAGCACCATACGGCGATTCGGATCGTTCTCAGTCAACATGTATGGCCCCGTACCCACCGGCCACCAGTCGAGTGTCAGGTTTTTTTCGACCATCCCCGGCTGGGCAAAAAAACGATCCGCTTCGCGTGGCACCGGTGCAAAAAATGGCATAGCAAGCCAATAGAGAAACTGCGGGTACTTGCCTTTAATGCGAATTCGCCAAGTCAAAGGATCGACTTTTTCAACTCCGCTCAGGGCATATTGATCAAGATCCAGCCACTCCCCGGCCGGCAAATCCTTGGCGGCCTTACCTAACGCCTCGCCGAGCTCCTTTAGGCCAACGATCTTGTCGGCCATCATCCCGAAAATCGGTGAATGCAAGCGTGGATGGGCCAAACGCTTGATCTGATAAATGTAATCATCCGCCGTCAACACACGGCTATCGGCCACAGGAAAGTCAGCAATTGACTGCCGGCCTTCGGCAGCATTTTTGCCCAAAAACAGCGGTGCACCGTAGCTGTCGAGTGCAAAGGCGGGATGAGGCTGAAATTTGATACCGGGATTCAGTTTCAACTCATAAATACTCTCGGCGATTAGCTCAACCGGCGCATCCGCTGGCAAATCCCGGCCCTTGCTATCAACGAACCTGGGCGTTGGCACTTCGCTCAAGGTTGAAGGAATCAGTTGATAGGGTCGTTTCAGATAGTGGTACTGCAAAGGCGGCTCATAAACCTGAGCAGTAAAGGTAATTTCATCCTCGGTGTAAGACTGTGCCGGGTCAAGATGTTTGGGCCGCTCAGTGAATGCCGTATAGAGAATATTCCGCCCTGCATCCGCGACCGGATAGGGGTCATTCCAGGCCGACCCACAACCGGTCAGGCTAATCAGCGCCACAAGGCAAAGGCAAATTTTTCTCATGTCACGAAGTTTAACAAATCAGCCGTTGACCACCGCACTCTGATTTGCCCACAATGAACCCATTCCAACACAAAGAGGCAACGGCATGCTGGACACCCAAATCCCAAACTTTTCGCTGCCCACCACCAGCGGCCAGACATTCACGCTTGCCGAACAAAGTGGCAAGCTGATCGTGATCTACTTCTACCCCAAAGACAGCACGCCAGGCTGTACTACCCAAGGACAACAGTTCCGTGACCTGTATTCGCAGTATGCTACGGTGGACTGCCTGATTTTGGGTATTTCCAGAGATAGCCTCAAGTCGCACGAAAACTTCAAAAGCAAACAGGAATTCCCCTTTGAACTCGGCTCTGATGCTGACGAAACTGTATGCAATCTGTTCGCTGTCATGAAAATGAAAAACTTGTATGGGAAACAGGTACGCGGTGTAGAACGCAGTACCTTCATCATCGATCGGAGCGGCGTTCTGCGCCGTGAATGGCGCGGGGTCAAAGTCCCGGGCCATGCTCAGGAAGTACTGGACTACGTCAAAACCCTCTAACTCTTGACCAAAGGCCCTACCATGCCGCGCAAACCCGCTGCCACAAAGAAGCCCGCCGTTACCAAGCTGTTTGTTCTTGACACCAACGTGCTGATGCACGACCCCAGCAGCTTATTCCGCTTTGAAGAGCACGATATTTTCGTGCCGATCATGACTCTCGAAGAGCTCGACAACAATAAAAAGGGCATGTCAGAAATTGCCCGCAATGCGCGACAAACCTCGCGCATGCTTGACGAGTTACTTGCTGCAAATGGCGATGACATCGAAGAAGGGATAGATCTTTATCTCCCGTCAAGCAAACTCGCCAGCGGTAGACTCTTCCTCCAGACCGAAGCGATCAGCGGTGACTTGCCGCAAGGCTTGCCCACATCGAAAGTAGACAACCAGATTCTTTCGGTTGTCATTCACCTCCAGAAAAAATTCCCGAAAAGACCCGTCATCCTGGTGTCGAAAGACATCAATATGCGGATCAAGTCTCGGGCGCTCAACCTGCTTGCGGAAGACTATTTCAATGACAAGGTGCTTGAGGATACAGACGTCCTTTACACCGGCACCCGAACCCTACCTGCCAACTTTTGGGACAAGCACGGCAAAGGTATGGAGTCGTGGAAACAGGATGCCAAGACCTATTACAAGGTAAGCGGCCCGATCTGCCCGCAAATGCTGATCAACGAATTTGTCTGGCTGGAAAACGATGCATTCACCGCCATCGTCAAGGAAACCAGTGGCAAGACTGCTGTTCTGGAAACGCTGGTGGACTACAGTCATCCAAAAAATGCCGTCTGGGGGATCAATGCGCGAAATCGCGAACAAAATTTCGCGATGAATCTGCTGATGAACCCGGATATCGACTTCGTCACACTACTCGGCCAGGCGGGCACAGGAAAAACACTATTAACCTTAGCTGCCGCGCTAACTCAGGTACTTGAAGGCAAACTATTCGCTGAAATCATCATGACCCGTGCCACCGTCCCGGTCGGTGAAGACATTGGTTTCCTGCCCGGTACGGAAGAGGAAAAAATGGCCCCGTGGATGGGCGCACTCGAGGACAATCTCGATGTACTCACCCACAGTGATGAAACCAACAACAGCCCTTATGGTGGAGATTGGGGGAAAGCCGCGACCAATGACATCATTCGTTCGCGAATCAAAGTCAAATCGATGAGTTTCATGCGTGGTCGAACTTTTCTAAAGAAATTTCTAATCATTGATGAAGCGCAAAATCTGACACCAAAGCAGATGAAGACACTGATCACCCGCGCTGGTCCGGGAACCAAGGTGGTTTGCCTGGGTAACATTGCACAAATCGATACGCCTTACCTTACCGAAGGCAGCTCTGGCCTGACCTACGTGGTCGACCGTTTCAAAGGATGGGCTCACTCCGGTCACATAACGTTACAACGTGGTGAGCGCTCCCGCTTGGCGGACCATGCAGGCGAAGTGTTATAATCTTCCACATTAGGTCACGGGGCCGTGTCAGTGACACGGCCTTTTCGTTTCAGCCGCAGGCTGCTTTTGCCGGAATAATCACTTGAAACGTCGTAATTTTTTAGCCTCTTTTGCTGCACTATCTCTGGTTGTTTCTGATGCCTGGGGAACCAACAAAAAGAACACTGGCAAACCCAGCACAGCCAAGACTACGTCTTCCAGCTCAAAACCCAGCCAGAAGAAATCGACCGGAAGCAATTCAAGTCGAACTGCGTCAAGCCAGTCCAACAAAAAAATGCGCTACGCCCCGCCGCCAGGCCCGGTCGCACACACAGCTGAAGATCCAATTACAGACAAACCACCTCAAGGCACCTCTGCATCCCGATTGCCTGCGGTCAAGGCCTCTGAACCGCCAAGCGAGTGGCGAACCTACGAGATTACGACAACAGTTAATTTGGTCAACACAAGCGGCCCAAGCAAACTGTGGATTCCCTTGCCACTTAACCAAGATACGCTTTATCAACGTACCCTTGGACATGGCTGGGAAGGTAACCCAAAAAGTTCAAGCATGCGGCGCCTACCTGATGGCGACCTGGAAGTGTTTTATTCAGAGTGGCAAGATAGTCAAAACGGAACACTTCAGCTAAAAACGCTGGTAACCACGGCTGACCGCCATTTTGACATCACCAAACGAACCATTGCCCCAGAACGAAATGACATTCTCCGGCGCAATCTTCAAGCATCAAAACTCATTCCAAATGACGAACTGGCGTTCCAGTTAGGCGAACGAATTCTGGGCCGGATCAAAGATCCCGTAGCTCAGGCCAAGGCAATTTATCACTGGGTGATTGAAAACTCTATTTACGACCCATCACTAGCCGGATGTGGCAGCGGTGATATTCGGCAACAGCTGATCAGCGGACAGTACGGTGGCAAGTCAGCCGATATTAATGGCTTGTTTGTCGCTATCTGTCGCGCCATCGGCATCCCGGCACGCTGCGTCTATGGTCTGCGTGTTGCCCCTTCTCGCTTATTCCGCAGCCTGGGCTTGTCTAATACAGATGCCACACGCGGTCAGCACGTTCGGGCTGAGTTTTATATCCCTGGATATGGCTGGATTCCTGTTGATCCAAGTGATGTACGTCGAGCCATTGCGATGGAAGGTCTTTCCGACCGAGATAGCAAGCTCGCATCACTTAACAAAATTTTGTTCGGTGTTTGGGAAATGAACTGGGTAGCTTTTAATGTTGGCAGCGATGTAGCAGCTCCCGGTCAAACCGCAAGAACCATCCCTTTCCTGCTCTACCCACAACTCGAAACCGCCGGCAAACTACATAATGGGGCCGAAGCGGCTGCGATTTCCTATACCATCAGCACCCAACGGGTAGAGCTTTAAACGAAAAGATACCGTCAGAGCCTAGTTCTGAGAGTCGACAAAACCGCCACTGGCGAGATTTTCAAATCGGGTGTACTCACCCATAAAGGCTAGGCGCACGGTTCCAGTCGGCCCGTTACGCTGCTTACCAATAATGACTTCAGCCATGCCCTTATCCGGGGAATCAGGCTTGTAATAATCATCACGGTACATCATTAAAATTACGTCAGCATCCTGCTCAATAGCGCCAGATTCGCGCAAGTCGGACATCATTGGTCGCTTGTCAGTCCGCTCTTCAACTTTACGCGACAACTGAGACAGCGCAACGATAGGCACCTGTAGCTCTTTCGCCAAAGACTTGATAGAACGCGATATTTCAGAAACCTCGGTTGCCCGGTTTTCACCTTGCCGATTGCCACTCATCAACTGAATATAGTCAATCACCAGCAATCCCAGCTTTCCACCGTACTGCCGCGCCAAGCGACGTGCCCTGGCCCGCAAGTTAGCCGGCGTAAGGCCACCCGTCTCATCAATATGAATCGGTGCCTCATGTAGCTTACCCAAGGCAAACGACAATTTTGACCACTCATCATCGGACATCCGACCCGTCCGCAAACTTTGTGAATTTAGACGGCCGACCGACGCCAACATACGCATAGCAAGCTGGGCCCCACCCATCTCCATTGAGAAAACACCAACCGGCAAACCGGCATCGACTGCGACGTTCTCTGCAATATTAAGCGCGAAAGCTGTTTTACCCATGGATGGACGACCTGCAACAATAATCAAATCGCCCGGCTGGAAGCCTGATGTTTTCTGATCGAGGTCGACAAAGCCGCTAGGAACCCCAGTAATATCTGAAGGATTATCCCGATCATGCAACTCCTGAATGCGCTCGACAACCTGAGTCAGCAAAGGATTGATATGAACAAAACCTTCATTGTGCCCAGCCCCGGCTTCAGCAATTTTAAAAATCTTTGACTCAGCTTCATCCAGCAGAGACTCAGCGTCACGCCCCATCGGATTCAGCGCATCAGCCGCTATTTCATCCGCCGTTGCGACAAGCTGGCGCAAAACTGAGCGCTCACGAACAATTTCAGCATAACGCTTGATATTTGCCGCAGAAGGCGTGTTTGCTGCAAGCTCACCCAAGTAAGCTAAGCCTCCGGTTTGCTCACCCTCGCCCGCCGCATCGAGCGCTTCAGCAACCGTAACGACATCCGCCGGTTTAGCCTTCTCCAGCAAGCCACGAATTTGCCTAAAAATCCGCCGGTGTTCATCACGATAGAAATCCGAATCGGTCAGAACGTCCCCCATCCGATCCCATGCCTGATTATCAAGCAGCAAGCCACCAAGTACCGATTGCTCAGCTTCAATAGAATGAGGTGGGACACGCAATCCGGCAAGCGTCGGATCAGAAATTCGAGGTTTTTGTGGGCGTTGGTTCATTGCTATAGTTTAAAGTAAAAAGGCCTCGCATCTGCGAGGCCTTTGACTGTTAAGCGATTACCGATTTACTCGGCAACAACCGCAACAGTAATGTTTGCCAGCACATCAGTGTGCAATGCAACGTCAAGCGGAAATTCGCCGATCGCTTTAAGCGGACCATCCGGCATGCGGATAGACGACTTGTCCAGATCAAAACCAGCTGCCTTCAGTGCTTCAGCAATGTCAGCATTGCCAACAGAGCCAAACAAACGACCATCCATACCTGCCTTACGGGCAACAGATACGACCAAACCGGCCATCTTGTCAGCAACGCCTTGAGCCAAAGCCAGCTTTTCAGCAGCAACTTTCTCAAGTTCAACACGGCGGACTTCAAATTCAGCCAGTGCAGCAGGCGTAGCACGCTTAGCGATACGCTTAGGAATCAGGAAGTTACGTGCGTAACCATCTTTAACCTTAACCACATCACCCAGATTACCTAGGTTAACAACCTTTTCGAGCAGAATAATTTGCATGTTCGTCTCCTAGGTTATTGATGGTTATCGGTGTAAGGCAACAGAGCCAGGAAGCGGGCACGCTTAATCGCTGTACCCAACTGACGCTGATAACCCGCCTTGGTGCCGGTCAAACGAGCCGGCATAATCTTGGCGTTTTCCTGGATGAATTCTTTTAGGACATCCACATCCTTAAAATCGATCTGTTCGATTTTTTCAGCAGTGAAGCGGCAGAACTTGCGGCGCTTAAACAGGCCACCACCACGCTTCTTTTTCTTGTCGTCATCCTTCTTCTTGAAGAATC
>CAYRBE010000070.1:1848-10413 GCA_964422345.1 uncultured Dechloromonas sp. | reverse complement strand
GATGCTGACCAATCCGCTGCGTGACCGCTTCGGCATCGTAGCGCGCCTGGAGTTTTATACGGCTGAAGAACTGCAAAGCATCGTCAGCCGTTCAGCCACCTTGCTCAACGTCAATATCGACCCGGATGGGGCGCTGGAAATCGCCAAACGCTCACGCGGTACGCCACGTATAGCCAACCGCCTGCTGCGCCGGGTGCGTGACTATGCCGAGGTTAAGGCCGATGGCCAGATTACTCGTGACGTCGCAGATTTGGCCTTGATCATGCTCGACGTCGATTCAGCCGGGCTGGATCTGATGGATCGCAAACTACTCTCGGCTGTGATCGACAAATTTGGTGGTGGGCCGGTCGGTGTTGATAACCTCGCGGCGGCGATTGGCGAGGCACGCGATACGATTGAAGACGTGCTGGAACCGTATTTGATCCAGCAAGGCTACCTGCAACGCACCCTGCGTGGACGTATTGCAACCCCCGCCATCTATCGACACCTTGGTCTTGCTGAACCAGCGAGTGCGCTGGTTCGGGATTCGTTGTCGGCGTCCTGATCAGCTCTGTACGGCAGCGACGCTGACCTGATTCCGTCCACTAGACTTGGCGGCGTAGAGCGCGCCATCGGCCCGGTTGACTGCGTGCTCGGGCGATTCTTTGCCATCAAACTCACTGATCCCGATACTGATGGTGGTTTTGATCGACAGGTCTGTTGGGCAGGGCGTGGCTTGTTCAACAGCCTGGCGCAGCTTGTCGGCGACGATCAGGGCCTCAGCCTGCGAACAGCCTTGAAGCACGATCAGAAACTCCTCACCACCCCAGCGCACTGCAAAGTCGGTTTCGCGTAAGGCGGCCTTCATGCAGTCGGCAATGCTGATCAAAACCTGATCGCCGACTCGATGTCCGTATTGATCATTGATCGATTTGAAATAATCGGCATCAGCCAGCAAGAAACATATTGGGTGCGGATTGCGTCGGTAGTTGGCCATTAGCTTGTCGACCAGAATACTGAAGGCGTGGCGGTTAAGCAGACCGGTCAGTTTGTCAGTGGAGGCCATTTCCTCAATTTTTGACTGGTAACGATTCAGCGTCAGATGGGTCAGCAAAATCACGATCAGGGTGACGACGAAGCTGATCGCGAGGTTGGCGTAAAGCGATTGGCGAACGTCAGCTAGCGCAACATCTTCGTTTTGCTCAACAAACAAATACCACTTCAGTTCGGGCAGGTAGTTCACGTGCAGGATGTGGTTGTCGCCGTTTTCAATGAACTGATATGAACCGGTACGATCCTTGAGGATTTGATCAATTTGTGGCCCCAGCCCTTCGCGAGAGCGCAATTCGGCAGGGGCTGCAGTTTGGCTACTAAAAAATACTGCCTTGCCTTGAGCGTCGGCAAAATAGATTGTGCGTTTGAATCGCCGCTGGTGTTCGTCAATCAGTCGTCGTACAGAATCAACGGTGAGGCCAATGCCGGTGGCGCCTATGTACTGCCCGTCAAAATCGAAAACCCGATAGTTGATGAAAATGGTCAAGGCATCGCGATTGGCTAAATCCGGGTCGACGTTGATCTCGTAGTCTTCTTTCATGTCGCGAACACGGTGATACCAGGCGTCACGGGGTTCGGTGCGGTGTATTTGCTTGAGGACGCCCGCGCCGGTGTAGTAATTGGTCGACTTTTCAGAAACAAAGAAGCTGCTGAATGCGCCGTGGCGCTGTTTTACTTCGGCTAGGTAACGTGCCATCTCATCGATATTTTGTTCGCCGTTCAATATCCAGTCGCGGAGAAAAGTGTCGTGCGCCATCGTTGAGGAAATCAGGACCGGGCGAACCAGATCCTTTTGAATTTCAGAGTAGATGTTGCTCGACGTCAGGGGCAGGTCTTGTCCGACGATGGCGTTGTGAATAGCTTGTTTGGAAACAAAATAGCTAAACAGGGCGGTGGCAAAGAAGCCCGCAGTCAGCAAGAGGCTGAGCAGAAGCAAGAGGCGTTTACGGTCGATGAGGCCGGCAGGTTTGATCATGGTTTGATTATCTACGAAGATTGTTGGATGTGCTAACGCATGAAGAAACAGATCGTTACAAAACTATTGGTGGTTGCAAGGTAAAATCGCATTATGAAATACGAGCCAAAACCCAACGCCTTTTCAATACCGGTGCGCGTTTATTACGAAGATACTGATGCTGGTGGCGTTGTTTATTATGCCAATTACCTGCGTTTTTTTGAACGTTGCCGCACTGAGTGGATGCGTTTCGCCGGTCACGATCAGTCGCAACTGGCGCTTGATGCCGGGATTGGTTTTGTGGCCCGTAAAGCAAGCTGTGAGTATTTGAAGCCGGCCCGGCTTGATGATGAACTGGTGGTTGGGCTTGAAGTTGAAAAACTCACCCGCGTCCGTGTGGTTTTTCGTCAGCACGTTCGTCGAGGTGATCTCGAACTTGTTACCGGCACGGTTGAAATCGCCTGCGTCAATATGGCCACAATGACCCCGGCCCCTATCCCTGAATTTTTGTATCGCAAACTGGAAGCGCTGAAATGAACGTTACTCAGGATCTTTCCATCCTCCATCTGATTCTTGAAGCCAGTGCCGTGGTGCAGATCGTCATGGCCTTGCTGGCCGGCGTTTCCTGTATGTCCTGGTACTACATCGCCATGAAGTGGTTCACCGTGCGGCAGGCGCGGGAAAAAACTGAAACCTTCGAGCGCGACTTCTGGTCTGGTGGCGATCTGAACAATATGTTCAACAGCGCGGTCAATGACCGGCACCACGCCGGTTCGATGGAACGTATCTTTGAAGCTGGTTTCCGCGAGTTTACCAAGCTTAAGGGGCAAAAAAACCTCGATCCCAAGGATGTGGTTGATGGTTCCCGTCGTGCTATGCGCGCAACCTATCAGCGCGAACTAGACTCACTCGATTCGCATCTGGCTTTTTTGGCCTCAGTCGGTTCGGTATCGCCTTATGTTGGTTTGTTCGGTACGGTGTGGGGCATCATGCACGCCTTCCGTGGCTTGTCCAATGTCGGTCAGGCCACCTTGGCTTCGGTCGCCCCGGGTATTGCAGAGGCGCTGGTCGCGACGGCAATTGGTTTGTTTGCGGCAATTCCTGCAGTTATCGCCTACAACCGTTTTTCGCATGATATCGACCGTCTGGCGACGCGCTATGAGTCGTTCATGGAAGAATTTTCTAACATTCTGCAACGGCAGATGCGTTAAGCCATGCGTCAACGCCGCCTGAAAAACGAAATCAACGTTGTGCCGTACATCGACGTGATGTTGGTGCTGCTGGTTATCTTCATGGTCGCCGCGCCCATGATGACGACGTCGAGTGTTGATGTGCCAACCATAGGCAAGGCGAACGCAGCACCCACCGCGCCACTGGAAGTTGCGATTAAAGCCGATCAAACCATTTCGGTCACCGATCGTGCCGGCAACAGCAAGGAAATCAAGGTTGATCGCAAAGAATTGCCTGCCATGATCAAGGCGGCTCAAACGCGCAACCCGGAACAGCCGGTTTTGATTGCTGGCGACAAAAACGTCAAATACGAAGCTGTACTTTCGGTGATGGACGAGTTGCAGCGGGCGCAGGTTAAAAAAGTCGGCCTTCTGGTGCAGACCTCCGGCAAATGATCCTCGAGCGGCCTGAAGAACCCGGCAAGAAATTCGCACTGGCGTTCACCCTACTGGTGCACCTTGGGCTGATTGCCGCGCTCTTTCTCGGTGTCCAATGGAAACGTAGTATGCCCGACGTGGTCGAGGTTGAGCTGTGGTCAGCTCAGCCAGTGCAGGCGACTCAGGTTGTACCGCCACCGCCGCCACCCGAGCCCGAAGTTAAGCCGGAAATCAAGCCAGAGCCACCCCGGCCAGTGGTTAAGCCCGATCCGCTCCCTGAGCCGCCAAAAAAGCCAGATATCGCGATCAAGGACGATAAAAAGCCGCCCAAGCCTGAGCCAAAGAAACCTGAACCTAAACCTGAGCCGCCCAAGCCGGAACCAAAGAAGCCCGATCCTAAGCCTGAGCCTAAAAAGCCGGAGGCTAAACCGGAGCCTAAGCTACCCGATTTCAGCAAGGAATTGTCGCGCGAGACTTCAAACCTGAAACCTCGCCCTAATGCCAGCGCACAACAACTCACGAATGCTGCTGCCGCCGAGTCTGAGCAGCGTGCTTCTTCAAATAAACGTGGTTTGGCCGATTACGCGAGCAAAATTCGCGGCAAAGTGCGGGGAAATATCGTTTTGCCGCCCAATATTCAAGGTAATCCTGAAGCGGTTTTTGAAGTGAGTCAGTTACCAACGGGTGAAGTTTTGGCAGTCAAGATGAAGCGTTCAAGCGGTAATCCAGGGCTGGATGCAGCAATTGAGCGGGCTATCCTGAAGTCTTCACCTTTACCAAAACCGGATGATCCCGCCTTGTTTCAGCGGACGCTGGAAATAAAATACAAGCCGTTTGAAGAGTAAAATCGCGCGAAACTTATTGAAAATGAAACCCATGCTACAAATATCCCGCCGCATTTTTCTGGCTTTAGCCCTGTGCACCGTAGGCTTCGCCCACGCTCAGCTTTCGATTGAAATTACGGGTGCCGGTGCTAACCGGATTCCGGTGGCAATTGCTGATTTTCAGGGTGATTCAGCCGCTTCGCGCATCATCACCACGACAGTACGTGCCGACCTGGAGCGTAGCGGCCTGTTCAAACTGGTGGATACCGCTGGCGCGGCGCTGGATGAAAATGCCTCTGTTTCTTATGGCGACTGGAAAGGTCGTGGTGCTGATGCACTGGCTGCCGGTAGTATCGGTCGCAGCCCGGATGGCAGGATGGAAGCGCGTTTCCGCCTCTATGACACCTTGAAAGGCGTTTCCTTGGGTGGTGCAGCTTATGTCACCAGCAACGAGCAACTGCGCGCTGCCGGACATCGGATTGCTGATTACATCTACGAGAAACTGACGGGTGAGAAGGGCGTTTTCTCAACCCGGATTGCTTACGTGGTCAAATCCCGTGGCCAGTTTTTGCTACAGATTGCCGATGCTGATGGTCAGGGCGCAGCCACCGCGTTGACTTCGGTTGAGCCGATCATTTCACCGGTTTGGTCGC
The DNA here is from genome assembly GCA_964422345.1 of uncultured Dechloromonas sp. GTDB lineage: Bacteria > Pseudomonadota > Gammaproteobacteria > Burkholderiales > Rhodocyclaceae > Azonexus. The sequence goes on along the minus strand of CAYRBE010000070.1, from coordinate 5,342 downwards.
CGGATGGCAGCAAGTTGGCTTATGTTTCTTTTGAGAAAAAGAAGCCGGTGATCTACGTCCATTCGTTGGCTTCTGGTCAGCGTCATATTGTCGCTAACTTCAAGGGGTCCAATTCAGCACCTGCTTGGTCGCCGGATGGTCGTCGCTTGGCGATCGTGCTGTCTAAGGATGGCAATTCGCAGATTTACTCGGTGGCGGCTGATGGTAGCGGCGTTCAACGCCTGACCCAGTCTTCCGGAATTGATACCGAGCCGCGCTATTCGCCGGATGGCAGCAGTATCTATTTCACCTCTGATCGTGGCGGTAGTCCGCAAATTTATCAGACCGGCGCAAATGGCGGCGAAGTTAAGCGCGTTACCTTTGAAGGCAGCTATAACGTTTCGCCACGCCCTTCGCCGGATGGCAAGAGCTTGGCGTTCATTAGCCGTCGTGAAGGTCGCTTCCAGTTGGCCGTGATGGATTTGGCCAGCCGCCAGACACAGATTTTGACCGACTCGCATAAAGATGAGTCGCCCAGTTTTGCCCCCAATAGCCGCATGATCCTGATCGCCACCGAAATTGGCGGACGCGGTGTACTATCGGCTGTGTCGAGCGATGGCAGGATCAAACAACGCCTCTCGGTAGCTGCGGGTGATGTCCGCGAACCGGCTTGGGGTCCATTCTTTAAATAATTTTCAACGGAGAACATCGTGAAAAAACTAATTATTCCAGCGCTCATTTCGGCATTTATCCTCGGCTGTTCAACCACCCCGATTCCGGACGAAAACGGTGGTGCGCCGTATGAGTCACGCACTGGTGGCGTGACTCCAGTGACCGCTGGCGGTGTGGGGGCCAATGGCTTGCCGCGTGAATTGACCGATCCAGGCAGCAAGCTGGCCAAGCGCAGTGTCTACTTCGATCTCGATAGTTACGAAGTCAAGGGCGAGTACAGCGATCTGGTGGCAGCGCATGCCAAGTATCTGGTCGCAAATCGTGGCTTCAAGGTACTGCTGCAGGGCAATACTGACGAGCGCGGCAGCCGTGAATACAACCTTTCTCTGGGCCAGAAGCGCGCTGATGCGGTCAAGCGCTCACTGGTTTTGCTCGGTGCCAAGGAAGATCAGGTTGAATCCGTCAGCCTCGGCGAAGAAAAGCCGAAGAATGAAGGCCATGACGAATCTGCCTGGGCAGAGAATCGTCGTGCTGACATTCTCTACCGTGCAGCTGACGGCCGCGGCGAGTTCTGATCATGCGTTACCTCCGCCTTGCTCTGCTGATTGCCTCGTTTGGGGCTAGCCAGGTTCAGGCTGGCATGTTTGATGACGAAGAAGCGCGTCGCCAGATTGCAGACCAGCGAATCAAGACGGAGGCGCGCTTTGACCAGCAGTCCAAAGCGCAGCTTGACCTTGCCAGTCAGATCCAGCGCTTGGTTGAAGAGAATGCACGTTTGAACGGTCAGATCGAAACCCTGAGCTATGAGTTGGAAACGGCGAAAAAGCGGCAGCAGGATTTCTATCTCGACCTTGATAGCCGCCTGCGTAAGTTTGAAGGCGGCAGCAGTCCGAGCGCGCTGGCTGATCCGGCAGGTGGTGGCGGGCCAGTGGTGGGGGCTGATCCGGCCAAGGAAAGCCAGACTTACGAGGCGGCTTTGAATCAGTTCAAGGCAGCTAAGTACAAAGAGGCTGCGGCGGGGTTTACGGCATTTGTTCATAAATACCCGGACAGTAATCTCGCGCCGAATGCTCAGTATTGGTTAGGCAATGCCTGGTACGCCCAGCGTAATTGCAACAAGGCGATTGAGGCACAGAGTGTAGTCACCACGAAATACGCCGACAGCCCGAAGGCACCGGATGCGTGGCTGGCGATTGCGGCCTGTCAGCAGGATTTGGGTAACGCAGCGGGTGCCAAGCGTTCGCTTGAAACCGTGATTGCCAAATATCCAACCTCGCCAGCGGCTGAATCTGCTCAGCAACGCCTGAAGAAGAAATAATGGCGCTACGGCTGACTGAGATATTTTTCTCCCTGCAGGGAGAAGCGGCGCGGGCCGGTTTGCCGACAGTTTTTGTCCGGCTTACCGGTTGCCCTTTGCGTTGCACCTGGTGCGATACCACTTACAGTTTTACCGGTGGCGAGCCGGCAACAATCGCTTCGGTGATGGCTGAGGTGGCCAAATATCCGGCGCGGCAGGTCTGCGTAACTGGCGGTGAGCCGTTGTCGCAGAAAGAGTGTCTGCCGTTGTTGGTGGCCTTGTGTGATGCGGGTTATGACGTGTGCCTTGAAACCTCCGGGGCGCTTGATGTGGCTGCGGTCGACCCAAGGGTGTCGCGGATCATGGATCTTAAAGCACCGGACTCCGGTGAGTCGGCAAAGAATCGTTGGGAAAATCTGCCGCTGTTAAACCAGCGCGATGAGATCAAAATTGTGATCGCGTCACGGGCGGATTATGACTGGGCTAAGCAGGCCATCGCCGATCATCATCTCGATAATTTGTGTTCTGTACTGCTTTCTCCGGCGCAAGGTTTGGTCGAGCCAACTGAGTTGGCTGAATGGATTCTTGAAGATGGATTGAATGTTCGCTTTCAAATGCAGTTGCATAAACTGCTTTGGGGTAACATGAAGGGAAAATAGACGAAGGAGAGACAAATGAGCCGCAATCGCCGCCAGTTTTCCCGTATTCATTTCCAGACTGAAGCGCAGCTATTTTTGCCAGGGAGCGAACTCCCGGTTGAGGTGCTTGACCTCTCGCTCAAGGGCGCCCTAATCAAGCCTAAAGTTGAACAGTTCGTCACCATGGGTACGAACTGCACTTTAAAAATCCATCTTGATGACACCGGCACCAGTATTCGCATGGAAGCAACGGTGGTTCACCATCAAGGTGAACTCTACGGTTTGGCCTGTCGTGAGCTTGATCTTGATAGCGTGACCCACCTGCGTCGACTGGTTGCACTGAACCTTGGCGATGCCGAGTTGCTGGAGCGTGAAGTGACGCTGCTTGCCTCTGCCTGAGGCCATACTTGGTCAATTCTGCAGGGCTGTTGACGGTTCGTGGGCAATATTCAGCCGGCGAATTGAAGCAACTTAGCGTTGATTTACAGCGCCCTGCTTTGACTCGTTTGTTTATTGGCCAGCCGCCAACGCAGGTTGCCAAGACAATTCCCCATCTTTATTCCCTCTGTGCCGAAGCGCAAGCTGCGGTTGCCGGTGCTGCGCTGCATGCGGCGGGGGCTGAGCTGACGCGTGTCGTTAACGATCAGCGTTTGTGGATAGAATTTCTCCACGAAAATTTATGGCGTTTACTGCTCGATTGGCCCCTTGCTCTGGGTGTTGAACCGGAAAAAGCCGCTTTTGTAGCTTGGCGGGCTGCCCGGCATGGGCCGACGGTTGCCGTTGAAACAGCCGGCTTGTGTGATCAGGTCTTACGTTCACTTTCTGAAAAATGCCTAAAAAGGCTGGTGCACCGTAGCATTCAGGAAATCCCTCTGGTGGATAGCGTTCAGGCTGTTTCTCCGCTGGCG
>CAYRBE010000070.1:0-1748 GCA_964422345.1 uncultured Dechloromonas sp. | reverse complement strand
TAGCATTCAGGAAATCCCTCTGGTGGATAGCGTTCAGGCTGTTTCTCCGCTGGCGTTCAATCCGACTGAGTGGCTGGCCCTCTGGAAAGACTCAGCGGCAAATCTACCGGTAAGTTTTCCACCCACTTCAGTGTTAGAAGCTTATCAGGCGCGTTTGGCTGCGGTGGCTGAAGCCACGGCAGCGTTGCGTGATGGCCGGGTTTATCCAATTCAGGCGATGGGCGAAGCGGGTATGGGTGTGGCGCAGGTGCGGACGGCACGGGGTGTCTTGACCCACGCCGCTGAGCTGGCGGATGGTGTGGTCAGCCGCTACCAGGTCTGGGCGCCAACCGATGTGTTTTTCCGCGACGAGACGGCATTGGCAGCGCTGCTGGCCGGACAGTGCTGGGGCAATCTGGATCAAATGCGGCAGGGGCTTAATCAGGCTATCCTTGCGCTCGATCCCTGCCTGCCTTACGTGATGGAATTGAACGATGCATGAAATGTCACTCGCCGAAGGCGTGTTGCAACTGGTTGAAGACACAGCGCAGCGCGAAAAGGCGCAGCGGGTCAAACTGGTTATTTTGGAAATAGGCCGTTTGTCCTCGGTCGAGCCGGAGGCCATGCGCTTTTGTTTTGAGGCGGTGACCAAGGGCAGTATTGCCGAAGGCGCAACGCTTGAAATTATTGAAACTCCCGGCGAAGGTTGCTGCATAGGCTGCGGAGAAACCGTGGCCATGTCCGAATCGTATGCCGCTTGTCCCTTGTGCGGCAGTTATCAGGTTCAGCCGACCGGCGGCACGGAAATGCGGGTCAAAGAAATTGAAATCGAATAGCAATAATCGGAGATAGGCTTATGTGTACGGTATGCGGCTGTAGTCCAGGTGAAGTCAAGATCGAGTCGGGGGCGCACGAGCATACCCACGTTCATGCGGATGGCACGGTGCATACGCACAGCCACGACCATCAACATGAGCATGCGCACAGCCATGATCACCCGGCATCGGAAGCTCATGCCCATACGCATCATCATGCCGATGGCAGTGAACATACCCACCCGCATGTACATGCCGGCGAGCATCAGCATGAGCATGGTCATTCACACGATCACGAACATAGTCACGCTCACCACGAACATGGTATTGCCGGCGATCTCGACTACGGCACCGGCCCGGCCGGAGCGCATGTGCCGGGTCTGAGTCAGTCGCGGATGGTGCAGATCGAGCAGGACATTTTGTCGAAGAACAACACCTACGCTGCGGCGAATCGTCAGGCCTTCGACGAGCGCGGTATTTTTGCACTCAATCTGGTTTCCAGCCCGGGTTCCGGTAAGACGACGCTGCTGGTCAAAACCATAGAGTTACTCAAGGGTAAGCTGACGATCAGTGTCGTTGAGGGGGATCAGCAAACCTCGAACGACGCAGAACGTATCCGGGCAACCGGCGTCGCTGCGCTGCAAATTAACACCGGCAAGGGTTGTCACCTCGATGGCCACATGGTCGGCCACGCTTTTGAGCGGATGCAGCCAGCCGATGATTCGCTGTTCCTGATCGAAAACGTCGGCAATCTGGTCTGCCCGGCGGCATTTGATCTTGGCGAACACCACAAGGTGGCGATTCTCTCGGTCACTGAGGGCGAAGACAAGCCGCTGAAATACCCGGACATGTTCCGTGTCGCCGATGTGATGCTGCTCAACAAATGCGATCTGCTGCCCTATCTCGATTTTGATGCCGATCTGGCCGAGGCCAATGCGCGCCGGGTGAATCCCA
>CAYRBE010000069.1:0-10495 GCA_964422345.1 uncultured Dechloromonas sp. | reverse complement strand
GCCGCTAACCTGCGCCACCATGAAATCGAACCTTGGTTTAATGCCGAAACGGTCACCACCGGCCTGGCTGAGCATCGTTTCAAGGATGAGTTACTGCATCTCTGGCATTTTGCCAATGCCTGCGAAGGTCGTCGTGGCAAGCCTTCAGCCATGCAGGGTGTAAATGATTACAACTTTGCCATTGAAGGTGATTTGACCGATCCCGATACCTGCGTCGTTGAGATTAGCGAACGTAAGCGCGGCAGTCCGCTCGATAAGTTGGTGGCGGAGCTGATGATTGTCGCCAATTCAACTTGGGGTGGATTGCTGGCCGATCACAATATAGCCTGCCTGTATCGTGCTCAAACGCAGGGCAAGGTGCGCATGACGACTTCGCCGCAGCCGCATGAAGGCTTGGGGGTGCCGCAATATGCATGGATGACCTCGCCTTTGCGGCGTTACTGCGATCTGGTCAATCAATGGCAGCTGATTGCTTGTCTCAAGGGAGAAAGTCCGGCTTTCGCCCAAAAATCAGCCGAATTGTTTGGGGCGATGCGTGATTTTGAGCTGACCTATGCTGCCTATGCCGAATTTCAGCGCCTGATGGAGCGTTACTGGTGTTTGCGCTGGGTCCAGCAGCGCGGGCTTCAGCATGTCGCAGCTACGGTGCGCCGTGAGCAATTGGTCAAGCTGGATCATTTGCCGATGCAGTTGCGTATTCCTTCTATTCCTAATGACCTCTTGCCGGGGCAGCGTATCGAACTGGAAATTGAAAGTATTGATTTGCTTGCCCCTGAGATGACCTGTCGCTTTGTCCGCTTATTGGATGTGCCTGCGGTGGCGGAGGTTCTCGCCGAGGATAGTTTGTGAAAGTCGGTGGCTTTCTGCCAAACGTGTCACCGCTGACGCTGTGTCTGGCAGCTTCACTGCTCTTGCATGGCGCTTTGCTGGGCTTGCATTTTAAGTTCCCCGAAGCCAGTGGTGCGGTACGTGAGAAGGCGCTCGACATTATTTTGGTCAATGCCAAATCAGCCCGCAAGCCGACTGACGCGCAGGCTTTGGCGCAGGCGAATCTGGATGGAGGTGGTAATACCGACGAAAATCGTCGGGCCAAGACGCCGCTTCCTTCGACGCAGCAGCAGGTGACGGGGTCGGATATTCAGCAAATGCAGCGGCGGGTTCAGGAGTTGGAGGCAACCCAGCAGCGCATGCTGACTCAGGCCAAGAGTTTGCGCGCAGTAGCTGCCAGTCAGGCTGCCAGCGAGCAACCATCCCCCAGTTCGACGCTCAGCGGCCTTGATTTGGCTGAGTCGGCTAAAGCAATGGCGCGGCTGGAAGGCGAGATCAGTAAATCGACTGATGAATACAGTAAGCGGCCACGCAAAAAGTTCATTGGGGCGCGCGCCGAGGAATACCGTTTTGCTCAATATATTGAAGATTGGCGGCAGAAGATTGAGCGTATCGGTACCTTGAATTATCCGGAAGCGGCGCGTGGAAAGCTGTATGGTTCCTTGCTTTTGACGGTGACCATTGCGGCTGACGGGCATGTCACCCGGATTGATATCAACCGTTCATCCGGCCATAAGGTGCTTGATGATTCAGCCCGGCGGATTGTTCAGATGGCTTCACCTTATTCACCGTTCCCACCCGATATCCGGCGCGATACCGATGTGATTGAAATTACTCGCACCTGGTATTTTACTCAGGGCGACCAGTTGTCTGCTAAATAGGCGAAGATGAGCGATCTTTATGCGGTTTTTGGCAATCCGATTGCCCATTCCAAGTCGCCGGCGATCCATGCGGCCTTCGCCAGAGTCAGCGGCGAGCAAATTGTTTATGAAGCACGCCTTGCTGCGGTGGACGGCTTCAAATCGGCAATTTCTGATTTTCAGTTAGCCGGTGGCAAAGGGGCGAATGTCACTGTGCCTTTTAAGGAAGAAGCTTTCCGTTTGTGTACCCGATTGTCGCCACGGGCAGCGTTGGCTGGTGCAGTAAACACCTTGAGCTTCAACGCCGGTGAGGTTGCTGGTGATAATACTGATGGTGCTGGGTTGGTTCGGGATATTGAGGTTAATCTCGGCTGCTCTCTGGCCGGCAAACGAATTCTCCTGCTTGGCGCGGGTGGCGCCTCGCGTGGTGTGATTGGTCCTTTGCTTGAAGGTAAGCCGGCCTCCTTGTTTGTTGCCAATCGAAGCGTTGAAAAGGCAGCGTTATTGGCGCAAGTATTCGCTGATGTCGCCAAACAGCAGAATGCTACGGTGCACGCCGGAAATTTCGAAAAAACGATGGGTAAAAGCTTTGATCTGGTGATTAACGCAACCTCGGCCAGTCTGTCCGGCCAAGCTCTGGCGCTGCCTGCGGGACTTTATGCGCCGGGTGCGCTTGCTTACGACATGATGTATGGCAAGGGTGATACCCCATTTATGGCGCAAGCCCGCGATCAAGGTGCGGCAATCTGTTCAGATGGACTGGGTATGCTGGTTGAGCAGGCCGCTGAAGCATTTTTTGTCTGGCGTCATGTTCGCCCGGCAACGCAGATTGTTCTGTCTGATCTGCGGCGCCTGATTAATACATGAAACTTCTCGCCCGCTGGATAAAGTGGGCTTTACTTGGTTTGGTCGGATTGTTTCTGGTGTGGCAGCTTTGGCTGCTGGGCTGGGTGATGTTTTGGGGTTGGTCCAACCCAGATACAACGCGGTTCATGGAAATCCGCTTGCTTGAGCTTCGCGAAAAGAAGCCGGACGCGGTATTGAAAAAAATCTGGGTGCCTTACGACAAAATTTCGGTCAATCTGAAGCGGGCAATCATTGCTTCTGAGGATGCCAAATTTGTTGATCATGAAGGTTTTGACTGGGATGGCATCCAGAAAGCGATGGAAAAAAACCAGAAGAAGGGGCGCTTGGTTGCCGGAGGTTCAACCATTACCCAGCAATTGGCAAAAAACCTTTTTTTGACCCCAAACAAGACGTATTTACGTAAGGTCGAAGAGGCAATCATTACCTTGATGATTGAAACCTGTTGGAGCAAGCGGCGGATTTTTGAGGTGTATCTGAATGTGATTGAGTGGGGCAATGGTGTTTTTGGCGCAGAGGCGGCGGCGCGTCATTATTTCAATACCAGTGCGGCGTCGTTGGGTGTGGAGCCGGCGGCACGTTTGGCCGGGATGGTGCCGAATCCACGGTTTTATGACAAAAATCGCACTACGCCGGGTTTGGCTAAAAAAACCGCCATTATTATTGGTCGCATGCCGAGCGCAGAGATCCCCTGATTTGACGTGAAATTTTCGGTTGCTTGTTCTTGCAATGCTAGAATGATGCCCCGTTCCGCAACGCAGCATGGCCGATCATGAGCGAAGAAATCGAGCTGACTGAAACCAATCTGACTGAAGCTGATATCGTCAAGGACGACTTGGCTGAAGTGCAGAATCTGCTCGCCAAGCATCGGCTGGTTGAGGATATGTCGCGCCGTCAGAGTTCGCCGCGCCCGGATGTGGTCGAGAATCTGATGCAGCGCCAGCACATTCTCGAAATGCGTCACCTGTTTGGTCGCTTGCCAGTAGTGTCGGTCGCGCTGATCATCAGCGCCCTGCCGGAAGAGGATCGCCTCTTAGCCTGGCGTGAGATTGCCGAAGAGCGGATCGACGACATTCTTGAGCTGTTGTCTGAAGAAATTCGTGAGGATCTGGTCGGTGACGGGCACCACACCAGCAACAAGGTGATGGTTAATGCCTTCGAGTTGCATAAAGGTCGCTTACGTCAAATTACTGTTGATCGCCCGGCTGAGTTGGCCAATATCAAGCCGATCTGGGTCGACCTCGTTGCCCCGACGGCACGTGTTCGCGATTGGGTTGGTCGATTCTTTGGCCTCGAATTGCCTGACCCGGAAAGCCTGACCGACCTTGAAGCCAGTGCGCGTTTCTACGTTGAAGATGATGGTCAGGTCCATCTGCACTCTGACTTCCTGCTCGATCTTGAAAATGAGTCTAGGAACGTTGCGGTCGCCTTGATTCTGCATAATGATATTTTGTTCTCGGTGCGAACCGAGGAGTTGCCGGTTTTCCGTTTGCAGCGACTGCGGGCGCGTACCCAGCCCGGTTATGTGACTGATGGCAAGGATGTGCTGCTCGACCTTTACGCCGCAGACGCAGAGTATTCCGCTGATGCGTTAGAGGATGTTTACGCCCAGTTGGAGTCTGTCGGAAAACAGGTGTTGAACACCAAGCTTACCGATGAGGATGCCGGGAATGTGCTGGCCGATATTGGTCGTCAGGAAGACCTGAACGGTCGTATTCGCCGAAATGTGCTGGATACCCGTCGCGCGCTGTCTTTCCTGATGCGCGGCAAGTTTTTGAGTGCCAATCAGCTGGAAGATGGCCGCCAGATCATGCGTGATATCGAATCGCTCGATGGCCACACCTCTTTCCTCTTCGGCAAGATCAACTTCCTGATGGATGCCACGGTCGGCTTCATCAATATTAACCAGAACAAGATCGTCAAATTGTTCTCGGTGGTATCCGTGGGCTTGCTGCCGCCAACCTTGATCGCCAGCGTATATGGCATGAATTTCCAATTCATGCCCGAATTGGGATGGGAATACGGCTACGCATTTTCACTGAGCTTGATGGTGGCTTCAGTGATCGCCCCGTTCTGGTACTTCCGCAAAAAAGGCTGGCTGAGCTAATCGTTTGATAGCAGATTGAGGCCGATAATGCCGGCCACGATTAACCCGATGCAAACCCATCGGGCAGCTTCGCGCGATTCGCCAAACAAAAGCATCCCTAACATTGCGGTGCCAACAGCGCCTATGCCTGTCCATACCGCATAAGCCGTTCCCAGTGGCAGGACTTTGAGTGACCAGCCGAGTAGCGCAATGCTGACAATCATTGCGACAAGGGTTGCGGCCGAGGGCCAGAAACGGCTAAAGCCCTCGGTGTATTTCAAGCCAACCGCCCAGCCAACCTCGCAGAGGCCGGCAATGAATAAAATAATCCAGGCGGTGGTGGGGCTCATTTACTTGAGTGTAGCGAAGTAGGCCTCGGCTGCGGCAATCGTCCCGGCGATATCGGCATCGCTGTGTGCTGCAGAAACAAATCCTGCCTCGAATGCAGAGGGCGCAAAGTAATGTCCGGCTTCTAGCATGGCGTGGAAGAAACGGTTGAATGCTTCCTTGTCGCAGGCGAGAACTTCATCGTAGGTGCCAGGGCATTTTTCAGCGAAATACAGGCCAAACATGCCGCCCACGTTTTGAGCTGAAAACGCGACACCATGTTTTTTGGCGGCTGCTACTAGGCCGTCGCAGAGCGCCTTGGTTTTGGCAGTGAGTGCTTCGTAAAAGCCTTTTTCCTGAATTAGTTTGAGTGTGGCTAAACCGGCCGCAACGGCCACCGGGTTGCCGGAGAGCGTGCCCGCTTGATAAACCGGGCCAAGGGGGGCGATCTGTTCCATGATCTCGCGCTTGCCACCAAATGCGCCGAGTGGCATGCCGCCACCCACTACTTTGCCGAAAGTGGAGAGGTCTGGTTTGATCCCATATAGGCCTTGGGCGCTGGTCAGGCCAACGCGGAAACCAGTCATTACTTCGTCAAAAATCAGCACGGCGCCATGCTTGGTGGTTAGCTCGCGCATGGCTTTGAGAAATTCAGCCGTCGGAGCGATCAGGTTCATGTTGCCGACGACTGGTTCGACGATAACTGCAGCGATCTTGGCGCCATGTTCGGCAAAAGCGTCAGCTAATTGTTGTGGGTCGTTGTAGGCAAGAACCATGGTGTGTTGTGCCAGATCAGCCGGAACGCCACCTGATGAAGGGTTGCCAAAGGTTAGTGCGCCTGAACCTGCCTTGACCAGCAGGCTGTCGGAGTGGCCGTGGTAACAACCTTCAAATTTGATCAGTACATCACGGCCGGTGTAGCCGCGCGCCAGGCGAATTGCGCTCATCGTTGCTTCAGTGCCGGAAGAGACTAGGCGAACCATCTCCATTGACGGCACCAGTTCGCAGAGCAGATCGGCGATGTCGATTTCACGTTCGGTTGGTGCGCCGAATGACAGTCCATCAACAACGGTGGCTTGAACTGCAGCAATGACGTCCGGGTGGGCGTGGCCAAGAATCATTGGGCCCCAGGAGCCAACGTAGTCGGTATACCACTTGCCATCCGCATCCTGAACCTTGGCGCCGACGCCTTTCTGGAAAAAGCAGGGCGTGCCGCCGACAGAGCGGAAGGCGCGGACGGGTGAGTTTACGCCGCCGGGGATATGGCGTTGAGCGCGTTCAAATAATTGCTGGTTGCGGGTGGTCATGCTTTGATTTCCTCGAATAAGTGTTGATAGGCATTGGCGCGGGCGGTGATGTCCGGTGCGCTGAATAAGTCGGTAATGACGGCTAGCAGATTCGCGCCAGCGGCAATCAGTTCGGGGGCATTCTCTAGTTTGATGCCGCCAATGGCGCAACTTGCAGCCGTTAAATTAGTTTTTGCCGTTTTGAACAGGTGCACCGTAGCAATCGGTGCTGCCGGCTTGGTTGGGGATGGATATACCGCGCCAAACGCTACGTAGTCGGCGCCTGCGTTATTGGCGAGTTGGGCGGTGTCGTAGTCAGCATAACAGGATGCGCCGAGAATTCTTTCGGGGCCGATAATGGCGCGAGCTGATACTAAGTTGCCGTCATCTTTCCCTAAGTGGACGCCATCGGCGTTAATTAGCACGGCAAGCGGTAGATCGTCGTTAATTACCAGCTTGGCGCCAAACGAGTGGCTAAGTTGAAGCAGGGCGCGGGCGCGGTTGACGCGCTCAGTCGGTGGGCTTTGTTTGTCGCGGTACTGTAGTAGTTTGCACCCGCCTGCTAATACCAAGCTGACGTCAGCCAGTAGTTTGTGGCCATCGAGATAGTCAGGTGTGATTGCATACAGGCCACGTAGCTGTTTATTCATCATTGGCAGCTTCCGCCTCGTCTGCCGTGGTAGGTTCATCATCCCCGCGCGCCCAAAAAAGGCGGTCGGGAATAAATTGTCCCATACCCCCACGGAAGCCTTGGGAAAGAGCCTGCCAAGTGTATTCCTGTGCATCCGGGGTGGCTTCTTCTATGCTCGCGCCCCGGGCGACGCAGCCGGCGATGGCGGATGCCAGAGTGCAGCCTGAGCCGTGATAACTTCCGGCAAGGCGTGGCCAGCGGTCATGGCGGATGACGCCGTCCGGTCCGTAAAGGGTATTCACTACATCGGGCGTGTTTTCGTGGGTGCCGGTGATCAAGACATACTGCGCCCCCATCTCAATCAGGCGTTGGGCGCAGATCTCAATGCTGGGTTCGCTTTCGTCCGTGTCGCTTTCGGCCAACCTTCTGGCTTCAGGTGCATTAGGGGTAAGCAGTGTGGTTTGCGGAAGAAGCATTTCACGCATGGCAGAAATGATTTCTTCATCGGAAAGTTCATCGCCGCGCCCTGAGGTGAGTACCGGGTCGAAGATAAGGGGGATTTCCGGGTAGTCAGCAATGATTTCAGCTACTGTAATTACATTCTCCACGCTGCCCAGTACCCCGATCTTGAAGGCGACAACGGGCATGTCCTCGAGTATGGTGCGGGCTTGCTGTTCCAATAGCTCGGCGCTGACGGGATGAATGCTCTGTACTCCAACCGTGTCTTGAACGGTAAGTGCCGTAATGGCAGTGAGCGGATGGCAGCCGAGGCTTGCCAGTGTCAGGATGTCTGCTTGAATGCCGGCGCCGGATGAGGGGTCGCTGGCAGCAAATACCAGAACTTGAGGTGGGCAGGGAGGGGGCGTGGTGTTCGGATTCATTTGTGGTCACGCCCTGATCAAAGTGAGGCGGAAGGAAAGATTGACCGTGATTTTATCTGAAACGGGGAAGCTAATCTCTTGCGTCGAATCTGCGATTCGTACGAATATGCGCTTGCAATGCCTGAATCAATTCGTAGTATGATTCGATGATAGATAAGGTCCATTAAGGACTAGGGGACAAAGATATTGGCTGATTTGACTGCGCTCCGCGGCGTCAAGGTAATGGTCATTGACGATAGCAATACCATACGGCGAAGTGCCGAGATTTTTCTCGTCCAGGCCGGGTGTCAGGTTGTGCTCGCCGAAGATGGTTTTGATGCTCTGGCTAAAATTGCCGATCACCAGCCACAGGTGGTGTTTTGCGACATCATGATGCCGCGTCTCGACGGCTATCAGACATGTTCCCTGATCAAGAAGAACGCCCGCTTCAAAGCGACCCCGGTCATCATGCTGTCCTCCAAGGATGGTTTGTTTGACCGCGCTCGTGGGCGCATGGTTGGGTCCGACCAATATCTGACCAAACCCTTTACCAAAGATAGTCTGCTGCAAACGGTTGCGACCTTTGCTTTGCCGGCTGAAACAGTAACTAACCCGTAGTTCAGGAGTAAGCATGCCCGTCAAAAATATCCTTGTTGTCGACGATTCCCCTACCGAGCGTTTTTTTACGGTTGATGTATTAACCAAAGCAGGTTATTCGGTAACGACCGCCGAGTCAGGCGAAGAAGGTATCGCCAAAGCCAAGGCTACAAAACCAGATCTTATTTTGATGGATGTGGTGATGCCGGGGTTGAACGGTTATCAAGCCACTCGTACGCTGACTCGTGATGAAGATACGAAGGCGATTCCGGTTATTGTCTGTACCTCCAAGGGGCAGGAAACCGACAAGATTTGGGGTTTGCGTCAAGGTGCGATTGATTATCTTGTTAAGCCACTGAACCCAGAGGAATTATTGCAACGCGTTGCTGCGCTTCCCTGATCTAAATGGCTAAAAAAACCAGTCTTCGCGACTTCCAGTCGCGCTTGGCCGAGCGTCTTGCTTCAGCTGCGAAGAGCCGAGGGGCGCTTTCCTGGCTGGGTATCGAGGCGGGTGAAGAAGCTTGGTTGCTTGATCTCTCTGATAGTGGCGAAATTGTGCAGTCTCCACAATTAGCGCTTGTTCCATTGGTTCGTCCATGGTTCTGCGGTATTGCCAATATTCGGGGTAACTTGCATGCAGTGACAGACTTCTCGGTTTTTCGAGGGGGGCAGCCAACCATTCAAAACTCGAATGCGCGATTGTTACTGATCGGTTCAAAGCACGGTTCTAATGCGGCTTTATTGGTTTCGCGAATGCTGGGTTTGAAAAAGCCGGAAGACTTCACGCCGGAGTCTTTGGATGTTGACGCGCCGACTTGGGGGGCGCAACGTTTTGCTGATACTCAGGGCAAGGTTTGGCGGAAATTGTCGGTACGCGACCTCTTGGTCGATCAAGATTTCATGAATATTGGGGTTTGACTTCGGGTTTTTGGCCCGCCCCTTAATGGAGGATTTCCATGGCTTTTAGTTTCAAACTCCCAAAGTTGGGTGCCTCCGCTAAGGATGCTGCCGCTCCAGGAATGACTATTATGGTTGATGATTCTGCGCCGGGGGGGCGTAGTCTTCAGTTGCCGTCATTCCTTGCGGCGCAGTCGGTTACTCAGCAGATGAAAACCCTGGGTGTGTTGTTTGCTGTGTTGTTGTTGTTAATTGCCGGTCTGGTTTTTCACGACAATCGCAGTTCGACTCAAGGTACTGCCTATATTGCAGCCTCCGGCGAAATGCGCATGCTGTCGCAACGTCTGGCTAAAGGTTCGGCTCAGGCGCTTCAGGGTAACCCGGTGGCCTTTGCTCAGGTGAAGGAATCTCGTGACCGTTTTTCACAATTGCTCGAACAACTGAACTCGGGTGGTCAGATTGACGGCATAAGTGTTCCAGCATCACCAGAAGAGGTTCGGTCTCAGTTGAATGCCTTGGCGCAGCGTTGGGAAGTTGCGAATAAGGATGCGATGACCGTGATCGGTCAGGAGGCCAACTTGGTTGGTTTGGGTAAAAGCGTGGCAACAATTGATGACAAAAACGGCGTGATGCTTGAATTGACTGAGCAACTGGCGGTGTTGAAGCTGCAAGCAGGTGCGTCCTCTCGTGAAATAGCGCTGGCCAGCCAGTTGGTTATGTTGACTCAGCGAATTGCGAAAAATGCATCAGCTCTGCTGGGCGGTGATGAGATTAATCCTGAAGTGGCATTCCTGTTGGGTAAAGACACCAATGGTTTCCGCGATATTTTGCAGGGTTTTAGCAAGGGTAGCGAGGCATTGCGCCTTTCTGGAAACAATGATCCTGACAGTCGTGACAAGTTGGCAGAGTTGAATGTTGTGTTCAAAGAGTACCAGGATGCAATTGGTAATATTCTGGGCAATATGCAGCCTCTGGTTTTGTCGAAGCAGGCGGGTACCCGGATTTTCCGAGAAAGTGAAGACTTGTTGAAGGCAACGGATGACCTGCAGCAGGGCTACCAGTCTGTTCTTTCAGAGCGTGCTGTTTATATCATTCTGTTGTTAGTGTTGGTTGCGGCAGCATTGGCGACAGTAGCCTTGTTGGCAAAAGTCTATCTTGACGATACGCAGCGTCGAGCCTTTGATGCTGAGAAATTGCGTCACGCTTCGGAGCAGGTAAATCGGGAAAATCAGGACGCTATTTTGCGTCTGATGAATGAG
>CAYRBE010000068.1:7450-10576 GCA_964422345.1 uncultured Dechloromonas sp. | reverse complement strand
AGCTCTAGCTGCGCCTGAGTCGGATTTGAAAAATCCTCAAAAAGGTGTGTGCACCGTAGCACTCGTGAAGATACTGTACCTTCATAAACCTTCGTTTGTCCCCTTTTGTTGCCGATCAACCGTAACTATTGTGCCTACACCATGGGTGCGCATTTCTCTTGGTTTTTGCAATCCAGAAGGTGATGCATTTCATTAAACTCTTCTTCGATGTGACTTACTAATTCGATGAACTTACCAACATCGAACCCTGCACAGGGATTGTATTTTCGGGATTTACGAAACACTGAAGTGCAACCAGAATCAGCATCAATATAGGTGCTTACCAGGCTTGTAGGATGAAACTCCCACTCGGTATGGGCTATAAGTTTATTCCGCTTGGTGAACAGGAGGTCATGCAGCTCCTTCAAATCCTTTCTCGCCTTGAATACGTTTATCGCTTCTAATTCAATCTTGGGATCAGCTTTATTTCCGCAATTTGAGGACATGAAACTTTTACAGTAACAGACTATGGCTAGTTGAAGGATCGCACTGCAATGGATATCAAACGCTACCGAGTCTTTCTCTATCAACTCTGAATAAGCCTCTAAGTACTGCATAGTTTCCCGCATATCCTCTGCCGCCAAATAGAGGCGATTTGCTTTCCGTTCATCTGGTGTCATGGTCTTCTGCACATCTTTCGTTGATCCCTGTCTTTAACCTTTGCATCCTCTTTAGTCTGCCACGGTGAATCGCCCCTGGTTTTCTCGTGATGGAGTCAGGGTGAGTACAGAGTCCGTGGGGTCGAGTCTTGCATTAACGCACCTAAAAGTGGCGAAGGTATTTATTATCCGTCTGGCCGGACTATTTATGCGGCTAGCGGGTGTGCCACCGGTGTAACTTTCGGCATGCCAGCCTCCCTTGCTTGCCAGAGATCATAGGCGGTTTGCTGTGCCATCCATGCGTCGGCATGCCCGCCGTTTTCCAAGCCCAGCCAACCCTCAAGGCGAAGGGCCATCAATGGGGAAATGGCGGCGCGACCATTGAGAACACGGGAAAGGGCGGCGCGGGTTACGCCGAGTTGGGCTGCTGCTTCGGTGACGGTCAGCCCCAAGGCGGGTAACACATCTTCTCGCAGGGTTTCGCCGGGGTGCGGTGGGTTAAACATTTGGCTCATTTTGTTTGCCTCTCAGTGATAGTCCTAGTAATCGACAAGAACGGCGTCGCCATCTTCAAAGGTGAAAGTCAGACGCCAGTTGCCATTCACCGTTACCGAGAAATGTCCGGCCAAGTTGCCAGTTAAGCCGTGAAGCTTCCAGCCGGGTACATTCATGTAGTCCGAGTTTTTCGCTGCATCAAGGCGGATGAGCTGGCGCGACAAGCGGGCCGCGTGGTGCGGCTGGATGCCGACTTTGCTTCCCGTCTTGAAAAAGGTTTGCAGCCCTTTGTGTTGGAAACTCTTGATCATGGCTGATTGTATAGCGTAGCGTTTCAGCAATCAACCCCTTGGGGGCTGCGTATCAAATGCGCACAACTAGCCTTGTAATGTCTTACAACCGAGTGTCGTCCGCCATGTTTCCGCCGCCCGCTCGCAAGCACGGGGTCTGGTCTTGTAGCCCAACAAACAAAATGGTTTTTGCCCCTTTTAGGCAGTGCACCGTAGCATTCAGTACAAAGTAAAAATCAATCCCGGAATTCGCTCCCGGTCATCTTGATGCGATATTTTTATTGTTCAGCGTGTATCCCGCGACGGCGAACGGGGCGTTTAAAGCCTATGAAGGTAGGCGCTACGCGGATTTGGAGCTAAGCGCCCGCCGCTTTGCTTTCTTAGCGGTGAGTCGCCACGGCGCAGAGCCAAATCGTTCGACTAAAAAATCGACCATTGCCCTGATTTTTGGGGAAAGATTCTTGCCGCTTGGGTAAGTGGCGTAGAGCGGCACCGGTTCAACGTGGTGCCAGTCAGTCAAAATCGGGACCAGTTCGCCCCGCTGGATGGCATCACCGACAATCACATCGGTCAGGCGGGTAATGCCGCCCCCCGCAATCGCCAGTTGCAACACCGTCTCGGCATTGTTGGCGACGACGTTGCCATCAATATGAACAACCCTGATGCCCTCTTCGGTATCGAATGGCCAGCGGCGCAGTACGGGCAGGCTGGTAATCCACAGGCAGTTATGTTGCTGTAACTCGTCTGGATTTTTCGGTGTGCCGCAACGGCTCAGATAATCGGGCGCGGCGCAGATGACCCGCTCCAGATTGCAAATACGTCGCGCCACCATTGATGACTCATCGAGTGCGCCAATGCGTATTGCGAGATCTATCCCCTCTTCCAGATTGCCCGGCGCCTGATCATCAATCGTCAATTCAAGCTTAACGTCAGGATAACGGCTGAGAAACACAGGGATGGCGGGGGCAAGCTGGTGCATGCCAAAAGCCGATCCGCAATGCACGCGCAGCAAGCCTCTGGGGAGGACACCGGCTTGAACCACCTCGTTTTCAGCCGCCTCAATATCAACCAGTATCTTGCGTGAACGGAGGTAAAAAGCCTCCCCTTCCGGGGTGAGATGCAGTCGGCGGGTACTTCGTTGGAGCAGGCGAGCGCCGAGCCGATCTTCCAGCCTAGTCACCAGTTTAGACAGCGCAGATGGGGTCAGGCCAAGCTCACGGGCGGCTGCCGAGAAACCGCCGGTATCGACAGAGCGGACAAAGGCAGTCATTTCAGCGGTGCGATCCATGGTTTGATTATGGACGAAAATTCACAAATGTTTTTACATTTTGCTTAATTGTTATTAAAACAAAAGGTAATTAAAGTTCGCTCCTGCCATGTTGCAATGCAATATAAGGAGTGAAAAAATGAATTCGATCGATATCCCCAGCATTGAAAAACGTGCCCGCCAACTGCGTGCTGCTGAAATCCAACGGCTCAATGGCCTCTTTGCCGAACGCACATTGCTGCTGATCAGGCTGGCAGCGGGTAGTCTTGCAACCGGTGTTCTGGCGATTGGCGCATTCTTGCAGCCACTCTTTTCATGGAACCCACGGGCACTGAAAGCACGTGCCGAGCAAGACAAAGGACGGGGTTTGGAAAAAATCAGTCAGGCCGTATTTAAGATCTTCTCGTGGAATCCGCAGCGGCGTAAAACTTCCTGA